>CANGFL010000137.1 GCA_947453015.1 Oxalobacteraceae bacterium
AATGGTGCCGGCCTATTCGCTGCCAAACGCGATACGTTTCAACAGCGTACTGACAGAAGCGGCCAGTATGAATTTACGGCCTATTGAGTTGGGTCATGACGATATCGCATTTCTTCAATATACCGGTGGCACGACCGGCTTATCAAAAGGCGCGATGCTTAGTCATCGCAATGTCATCGCTAACCTGATGCAGAATGAAGCGTGGCTACAGCCAGCTCTCGATAAAGAACCTAAGCTCGAATCATTAACCTTTGTGTGTGCATTGCCGCTGTATCACATTTTTGCACTCACTATATGCTGCTTGATGGGCACTCGAATTGGTGGCTTGAATATTTTGGTTCCTAATCCGCGCGATATTCCTGGTCTTGTCAAAACGCTTTCTAAGTATCGATTCAATATGTTCCCGGCAGTGAACACGCTTTATAACGGTTTGCTGAATAATCCTGATTTTGCCAAGATCGATTTTTCTATGCTTAAGCTTTGTAATGGTGGAGGTATGGCCGTTCAAAGAGCGGTTAATGATCGCTGGCGCGCAGTAACGGGTAAGAGCATTGTGGAAGGCTACGGCTTATCGGAAACCGCTCCCGTGGCGACAGCGAATGCAGCGGATTCAGTGGAGTTCACCGGGACGATAGGTCTACCCATACCTTCTACTGAAATTGCTATTCTTGACGATGATGGGCGACCAGTACCTTTGGGTCAGCCCGGTGAAATTGCTATTCGTGGTCCGCAGGTGATGGTGGGTTATTGGCAGCGTCCGGAAGAAACAAAGCAAGTTATGACAGCCGATGGATTTTTTAAATCAGGCGATATTGGTTTCATGGATGAAAAAGGATACGTAACCATAGTCGATAGAAAAAAAGACATGGTCTTAGTATCGGGATTCAATGTTTATCCGAATGAAGTCGAAGGCGTGGTTGCCATGCATCCTGGTGTATTGGAATGCGCCGTCGTTGGCGTGTCTGATGCAAATACAGGCGAAGCCGTTAAACTGTTCGTTGTAAGGCGGGACCCCGAGTTAACTAAGGAAGCGCTGATGGCTTACTGCCACGATGAATTAACAGGGTATAAGCGTCCTAAAATTATTGAATTTCGTGATCAACTACCCAAGACCAACGTGGGCAAAATTCTCAGACGAGAATTGCGTGACGCAAAAGCTTAGACTGAAAATTTATAATTACCTGTTGCGAATTTTAGGCGTGATGGCTTCTGCCATACGCCTTTGATTTAAGTCAGTGGCGGCAAAGCTCTAGGTCGACGATTTTCGTCAGTCGCCACATAGGTGAGTGTCGCTTCAGTGACTTTCACCACGTCGGATTCCAATCGATGTCGTTCTGCATAAACTTCTACATTCACAGTGATTGATGTTGTGCCTGTCTTTATGATCTTTGCATAAAAAGAGAGTAAATCACCGACAAATACAGGCTGTTTGAAAACGAATGAATTTACTGCGACCGTTCCTACGCGACCATTCGCGCGCCGAACAGCGGGTACAGCCGCGGCTAAGTCAACCTGAGCCATGATCCATCCACCAAATACATCGCCGTGAATATTTGCATCGGATGGCATAGGCATGACTCGTAATGTAGGCATACCCTCAGGTAGGCGAGTTATTTCAGCGTTGTTCATTGAATCTCCCTTCGTCGCATCGATAGGTTAGTGATTTAAACGATAAAATACCAGAGCTGAAGTAAAACGTAAGAATTCCGTCGTTCATCCTTTCTGGTCCTCCCCGCCATGCGCCATCACTCAAGCCGCCCAATAGCCGCTCCCGCCAATCAGGCGACGCGCGACGATTGGACCACATTAAAAACACTACTTCCCTATCTGCTGGAATGGAAATGGCGTGTCTTGTTTGCGCTTCTAAGTTTGGTAGCCGCAAAGATGGCAAACGTCGGAGTGCCGTTGGTACTCAAACAGCTCATCGATAAACTGGCTCCTATGCCGGGTAATCCAGCTTATGCATTGGTTGTGCCTGTCGGATTACTGGTGGCGTATGGGCTATTGCGGTTGTCCGCAACAGTCTTTACTGAATTACGCGAATTTTTCTTCGCTCGTGTAACGCAACGAGCAGTTAGGACCATTGCGCTTAAAGTTTTTCGACACTTACATGCGCTGTCATTACGATTTCATTTAAATCGGCAGACTGGTGGAGTAACTCGGGATATAGAACGCGGAACGCGTGGCATTTCATCCCTCGTTTCTTACACACTGTTTAGCATTTTGCCGACCATCGTAGAAATTACTTTAGTGTTAGGTTACTTGAGCTTTCAGTACGACATCTGGTTTTCTGTGATCACTATCGTTGCCTTAGTGACGTATGTGATTTTTACGATACTCATTACGGAATGGCGAACTCATTTTCGCCGTACGATGAATGATTTAGATTCTAAAGCTAGCACCAAAGCGATAGATTCATTGCTTAACTACGAAACCGTAAAATATTTTGGTAACGAAGAATATGAAGCCAGTCGATATGATCAAGGTCTGCAAAACTATGAGCGCGCTGCAGTGCGCTCGCAAACATCACTTACGCTACTGAACACAGGTCAATCATTAATTATCGCCACCGCCGTCACACTCATACTGTGGCGCGCAACGCTAGGTGTCACTGAAGGCAGCATGACCTTGGGTGATCTCGTGTTAGTAAACGCCTTTATGATTCAGCTATATATCCCACTAAATTTTCTTGGGGTGCTGTATCGCGAGATTAAGCAAAGCCTGGCAGACATGGAAAAAATGTTTGCGCTGTTAGATCAGCATCGCGATGTGGCAGATGCATCAAGTGCGCAGGCATTAGCCTTGGCTTCAGCGGAATTGCAGTTTAGTCATGTCGACTTTAGTTATGAATCAAATCGCCAAATCTTATTTGACATCGACTTTGTGGTCTCTGCAGGCACTACTACAGCTGTAGTCGGGCATAGCGGTTCGGGCAAATCGACGCTAGCGCGCTTACTGTTTAGATTTTACGATGTGAATAGCGGTGCTATTTTGATTGATGGCCAAGACATCCGTAAGGTAACGCAGATCTCGTTACGAAATTCCATAGGCATTGTTCCGCAAGACACGGTTCTATTTAATGACAGCATTGCTTATAACATTGCGTATGGCCGACCTGGTGCAGCGCAAGATGAAATCATTGCAGCTGCTAAAGCGGCTTACATTCATGACTTTATTGTTAGTCTGCCAGATGGTTATGAAACAACCGTAGGAGAGCGTGGCCTTAAATTGTCGGGCGGTGAAAAACAGCGCGTAGCTATTGCACGCACCTTATTAAAAAATCCTGCCATCTTAGTATTCGACGAAGCGACCTCAGCGCTAGATTCCAAGGCTGAGCAAGCCATACAGTTGCAGCTGAAAGAAATTGCGCGTAATCGGACAACGTTAGTGATTGCTCATCGGTTGTCTACCGTAGCTGATGCAGATCAGATTTTGGTGATGGATCAGGGGCGCATAGTAGAGCGAGGAACTCACGCTCAACTTCTGGCAGCCGGTACTGTGTATGCCCAAATGTGGGAGCGCCAATTAGCAAGGCCTGAACCAGATGAAGAGTCATTTTCAAAAAGTGCGTAAAAATTCATTGTGATTACTTGGTTATAGCGCTTAACCAAACGGCAATCATTCTTTTACAATGATGATCTATCTTATTTGGCACCATCGTCATGAATCCGCGAACCTTATTAATTGATAGCTTTCATGCAGCAGTTGCAGCGGCTGATCCACTAAAAATTCTTGCAACCCACCTGCCTCCTCCTCCTAAAGGGCGCACTTTGGTTGTGGGTGCAGGTAAGGCAGCCGCCAGTATGGCTCGTGCCGTCGAGCTGGCATGGCCTAGTACTGCACCCCTTGAAGGTTTGGTAGTGACTCGCTATGCGCATGGCTTAGAAACATCGCATATCAAGGTGATTGAAGCCGGTCATCCTGTACCTGATAGTGCGGGCGAGTTAGCTGCAGTAGAGATTCTTAATAGAGTCAGTGAATTAGGCCCAGATGATTTGCTTATTACCTTGGTATCGGGCGGTGGTTCTAGTCTTTTGTCATTGCCGGTTGAAAGCGTCAGCATGGCGGATCTCAAAAAAGTAACCAGTAGCCTTTTGCATTCTGGCGCGCCTATTACAGAGATGAATATCGTTCGCAAGCATTTGTCGCGCATTCAGGGCGGTCGTCTTGCTGCTGCGTGTAAAGCGCCCGTGTTAACGTTGATTATCAGTGATGTCACCGGCGATGATCCAAGCGCGATTGCATCGGGTCCTACCTGTGCAGATCCTAGTACGTATCAAGATGCACTGGATGTACTTGAACGATTTAACGTCGATGCACCTCAATCTGTTCTCGCTCACCTACGGGCTGGTAATTCTGGCCTGATAGAAGAAACTCCCAAGCCGGGCGATGCATCGGTTGCACATGCAGAAAATAAAGTGATAGCAACGGCCCATCACTGTCTGCAAGTGGCTGCAGATTTTTTTCGTGCTGCCGCTATCACTCCAGTGGTGTTGGGTGACACGGTTACGGGTGAGGCCTCTGAAGTAGCTAAAGTGTATGCCGCCTTAGCGCGTGAAATTAGGGCACATAATCAACCGTTCAAGCCACCGGTTGCGTTGATTTCTGGAGGCGAGTGCACGGTCACTGTTCGTGGCAATGGTCGCGGTGGCCGTTGTGCAGAATTTCTTACATCACTGGCAGTTGAATTAGAAGGTTTATCAAATATCTATGCATTGGCTGCTGATACCGATGGTATTGACGGCACCGAAGATAATGCAGGCGCTTTGTTGCTCCCTGATTCCGCAAGCAGAGCAGCTCAGCTTGGCTTGAGTGCAAAAACTTTGCTGGCAAATAACGATGGGTACAGCTACTTTAAAGCACTGAATGATCTGCTTGTAACCGGGCCTACGCGAACCAATGTAAATGATTATCGCGTTATCTTGGTACTTTAAAATCGTTTATTAAATTCAGAGTTATTTTCTTATGTCAGATTCAGCCACTCCAACTAGCATCACACTAACGCGCCCCGACGATTGGCATTTGCATTTGCGCGATGATGCAGTTCTTCGAGATGTATTGCCACACACTGCACGTCAGTTTGCTCGCGCCATTGTGATGCCTAATTTAAAGCCGCCAGTAACTACCGTTGCGCTCGCTAAGGCGTA
>CANGFL010000138.1 GCA_947453015.1 Oxalobacteraceae bacterium
GCCGGTGCCGGTGGCACTGAAGCGCAAGACTGGGCCTCGATGCTGCTGCGCCAGTATCTGCGGTACTGCGAACGCAAAGGCTTCAAGACTGAAATTTTGGAACAATCCGATGGTGATGTGGCAGGTATTAAAACCGCCACCATCAAAGTAGATGGCGATCACGCGTATGGTTTTTTACGCACTGAAACTGGCGTTCATCGTCTGGTGCGCAAATCACCTTTCGATTCAGCGAATGGTCGTCACACATCATTCTCTAGTTTGTTTGTGTATCCCGAAGTCGATGATTCGGTCGAAATCGATGTGAACCCAGCGGATGTACGTATCGACACCTACCGTGCTTCCGGTGCGGGTGGTCAGCACATTAACAAAACTGACTCCGCTGTTCGCCTGACTCACACTCCCTCGGGCATTGTCGTGCAATGCCAAAATGATCGCAGTCAGCACCGCAACCGTGCAGAAGCCTGGGCGATGTTGAAATCACGTCTGTACGAATTAGAAATGCGCAAGCGTATGAGTGAGCAGCAAAAACTCGAAGACTCGAAAACCGATATCGGCTGGGGACATCAAATCCGCTCGTATGTGCTGGATCAATCGCGCATTAAAGATTTGCGTACTAATTTTGAAACAGGCAACACCAAAGCGGTACTCGATGGCGATCTGGATGAATTCATCGCTGCCTCACTCAAGCAAGGCGTTTAAAACTATTAATGCATCCTAATTAGCGACCATGAACGATAAAATCCAAGCCGTACCTGAAGAAAAAGATGAAAACACCATCATCGCCGAGCGCCGTGCAAAGTTAGCCGCCATTCGCGAAAAAGGTATCGCCTTTCCCAATGATTTTCGTCCACAACACAAAGCCTCTGATTTACACGAAAAGTTTGGCGAAGCTGAACGTGAATCTTTAGAAAGCCAAAACGTTCATGTGGTCGTTGCAGGTCGCATGATGTTGAAGCGCGTAATGGGTAAGGCCTCATTCGCAACGATTCAAGATGCCTCGGGCCTGCGTGCTGATGGCCGCATTCAGCTCTACATCACCAATGAATTAACCGGTGAAGCGGATCACGAAAGCTTCAAGCATTTTGATTTGGGCGATATTTTGGGTGCCGAAGGTACGCTATTCAAAACTAAGACAGGAGAGCTATCGATCAAGGTAAGCACGCTACGCTTACTCACTAAATCGCTGCGCCCTCTGCCCGATAAATTCCATGGCCTGTCAGATCAAGAAACTAAATACCGTCAACGCTATGTTGATTTGATCACTAGCGAAGAAACTCGTCGCACTTTTAAAGCACGCACCGCCGCGGTTGCTTCAATCCGTCGTTTCATGGACAGCCATGAATTCATGGAAGTAGAAACACCGATGCTGCATGTGATTCCTGGTGGTGCGGCTGCCAAACCATTTATTACTCACCACAATGCGTTGGATATGGAAATGTATCTACGTATTGCGCCTGAGTTGTATTTAAAGCGTTTGGTCGTAGGCGGATTTGATCGTGTATTTGAAGTTAATCGTAATTTCCGTAACGAAGGTGTGTCACCTCGTCACAATCCAGAATTTACGATGATGGAATTTTATGCCGCCTATGTTGATTACAAATGGCTCATGGATTTTACCGAAGCGTTGATACGACAAGCCGCGATTGATGCGCATGGAACAGCTGCCCTCACCTATCAGGGTCGTGAGTTGGATTTATCTAAGCCGTTTCACCGCATGACGATTGTGGAAGCGATCAACAAGTTTGCTCCGCACTACACGCATGAACAATTAAATGACGCTGAGTTTCTTAAAAAAGAACTCAAGCAAAAATTTGACGTTAAGCCACATGCTATTTCTGGTCTCGGTGCATTGCAGTTATCGCTATTCGAAGAAACCGCCGAATCACATCTGTGGGAACCCACCTACATTATTGATTATCCGGTTGAGGTATCGCCACTGGCACGCGCCTCGGATACGGTAGCGGGCATTACCGAGCGTTTTGAGCTGTTTATTACTGGTCGCGAAATCGCAAATGGATTTTCTGAGCTTAACGACGCAGAAGATCAGGCAGCACGCTTTCAAGCGCAGGTGGCTGCTAAAAAAGCGGGTGATGATGAGGCCATGTACTACGACGCCGACTACATTCGGGCGCTAGAATATGGCATGCCACCCACAGGTGGTTGCGGTATCGGCATCGATCGCTTAATGATGCTGATTACCGATTCACCGAATATTCGTGATGTGATTTTGTTTCCTCATTTGCGCAGAGAAGACTAAATACTCGATAAGTATTGACCCGTCCTGCTATACGTTGACGGTTTACGTACTAAAGAACGCCTGATGCACCGCATCGGGCGTTTTGTATTTTAGGCTCAAGTGCAGGCGTTTCTGATTGTAGATCTGAACAGACTCGTCAACCATTTGTTTCGCCTCTGCGAGATTGGCTGGTTTGTTAAGCAAGAACTCGCCTTTTAAGATGCCGTTGACCCGTTCTGCTAAGGCATTTTGGTAACAGTCATAGCCGTCTGTCATGGAACATGTCACGTCATATTTGGCGTGGATGGCCTGATAGAACGATGAGCAGTACTGAATGCCTCTATCGGAGTGGTGAATGAGCGGTAGTTTGCTCTTCCTCTGTTTTAACGCTTTCTTAAAAGCTATAGCCACTTCTTCAGTCTGCAGAGTCGAATGAACGTGGTGACCCACGATCTTGCGTGAGTACGCATCAGTCACCAGGCTCAGGTATGCAAACTTCTCTCGGGTGGCTAAATAGGTGATGTCAGCGACCCAGACTTCTTCGGGCCGCTCTGGCACTCGCTTGGCGTCGCCGTTTAGAAGATTCGGATGCCTTCGGAATCGGTGATGGCTATCTGTCGTCTTGTGATAGGCCCGGCGATTAGCCACAAGAAGCCTAGCTCGCCTGAGTAAACCAAACAATGCATCGCGCCCCAAACTCACTCCCGCTGTCGCCAACTCCGGCTGAAGCATTGCATGGAGCTTGCGGGTACCAACCCTGGGTTGGAGCGTGCGCTCTTTGCGAACCCGGGCGAGAATCTGATCGTTCAACGATTCTCTGACCGACTCTCGTGCCAACCCTTGGTAGTAAGCTTGTCGACTGATACCAACAAACCTGCAGGCTTGCGCTACGCTTATTCGAACAGTTTTTTGCCCTTCAAGCGCAAGCCTAAAGGCTTTTTTGGGACAGTTACCCCATACTCAGTCTTGATGATGTCGAGCATCGATTCAAACAGCTGGGCCTTTAAGTTGGATTACTTGAGCTGCATCTCTAACTCTTTGATGCGCTGCTCCGGTGTCTGCGGTCGCTTCTCTGTTTCCATCACAGGCCTCTTCAAGTCGGACCCACCCAGTTTATGCCAATCAAGCTGACCATGCTTTCTTAACCATATCAGTACCGTCGATCTTCCTTGTATGCCATAGCGGCTCTGAGCCTCTTTATAGGTCATCTCGCCTTTTTCAATTTGCTCAACGACTGCCAATTTAAAAGCCATCGTGTAATCGCGCTGTGTACGCTTAATCCAAGCACCCATCTGACACTTCCCTTTCAAATTCAAAAAAGTGTCAACGCTATTTAGGACGGGTCATATTTCAAATAAAAAGCCCCGTTAATAAAACGGGGCTTTTTTTATATCAAATACTTGTAACACTCCCTTATGACCTTTTCATTACAAATTGATTAATATATTTATAAAGGAAATTGGAATTATTTTGTTTAAGCGGTTACCCACCTCATTGAATTTTTAAAAATCAATAATGAGAGGAACTACACCATGTGGAAACCGAGACAACGTAATTTAATTAACGATCTTTGCATCATCGCAGGCATACCTGATTCACTCCATCTCATTCTTGAAGCCGGCACGTTCAGCTGCCAAGATATTCCAGTAACAATTCTTCCAGGCACCACCGACAACAGTTTCGCCATTTATGTACAGCTAGGCCAACCCGAACCGTCACAGATCACAACCATTTACCGTCGCTTACTCGAACTTAATTTACTCATTACTCACAAGCATGGAGAGCATCTGGCCATCGACCCAGAAAGTGGCGCAGCTGTTTATGGTTATGAATTAGCTTTTTCCACTGCGGAACAATTATGGATAAGTCTGCAGCGCGCTACCGCACAAGCCATTGAATGGCGTTCGACATTTTTCCTACTGGAAGAATTAAGCGAGTTGCAATCATGATTGACGACCTTGGCCCCGATGCGATGGGCATGCATTACCCCAGCTATGAACCGGCTACTAAGCCAGCTAATCAGTCCTCTACTCAACCCACCACAACTCCAGTAAAACCACCTACCTTATCCATCAAAACAACCATGTTGGCGCACTCAGGCCGAGATATTGCGGGTCAGGTGTTTGGACGTACATTTGGACTAGCCTTGTTTAACGCTGCAGCCTACGTTGCCTCCGCCAGTGTTCCCTGCCAAATCGTTGCAGGCGGTCTGGGTGCTGTCTTTGTGGGCTTGCAAGCCCAACGACTAGCGGCTGCACAAATTGGCAGCGACACCATGCTTCAGTACTGTGGGGTTGCCGCTTGCACTTTAATGGGTGCTACGGCCGGAGCCGCCATTGCTTCGTTTGGCACCTATCAACCCGTTGCTGCCCTAGCCGTCGGCTCTGCGTTAGCTATTAGCGTTTCACTTGCTAAGTTTTGCAGAAAACGGCCTAACGATGACATTGCCATCGATGCTAGTAAGGCCACGATATTTCTAATCAGTACTGCTGCCTCGGTTTCTGCGATTACGTCGCTAGATACCTATCTCAGCCCCTCAATTAATCTGGCTCCCAAAAATTTAGGAGTCGTTTTAGAGGCTACGACGGTTGAATTATTCAAATCCTCACTCGAGCGCTGGGGACCATCGGTAGACCGACATGCTTTAAATTTTAATGGCAAAGTCTACGTATCACTGGCAGGTTTGTTACCTTATCTTGCTGCCACCGTTCTGCTGAATGGCTATGTCAGTGGAAAAATGCAGCCTGATCACGAAACCCATCAGTTTAAGGAATTGATATGGCCACTTCTTATTGGAGCTATCGCCAATGGTGTGCGTGGTGCATTCAATGCCGCTGCCGTATACGTATGTCATGAACGTGGCTGGGGTGTGGCCAAACCAGACGCCGCTATCATTA
>CANGFL010000139.1 GCA_947453015.1 Oxalobacteraceae bacterium
GCCGATCTGTCCCCCAGTCGGCTGCTAAACGCCTATAAAAACGGCATCTTTCCGTGGTTTTCTGATAACCAGCCTGTGCTGTGGTGGAGTACTGATCCACGAATGGTGCTGCAGATCGACGACTTTCACATCTCGCGCAGCTTGGCAAAAACACTAAAAAAAATTGATCGCAGCATGAGAACCGGTGGGCAGTGGGCGCTGCGTTTTGATTCTGCTTTTTACGATGTCATTCATGCGTGCGCACAGCCGCGCGATGGTAGCGATGGAACCTGGATATCGAATCAAATCATCGAAGGCTATTGCGCATTGCACAAGATGGGTCATGCTCATTCTTCCGAACTATGGTTTGAAAACCATCTTGTCGCCGGTGCATATGGCGTCAGCATAGGGAAAATGTTTTATGGTGAGTCTATGTTTGCACTTGTGCCAGATGGGTCCAAGGTCGCGCTCGCTTATCTAGTTGATTTTTTACGCCACCATGGTGTGAAGATGATTGACTGCCAGCAGGAAACGTCTCATCTGGCCTCACTGGGTGCCAAACCAATACGCCGTGCAGAATTCATTGCGCTAATGAAAACAGCGATTTCAGAGCCCGATATACAGAATTGGCGGCCTAGACAACTGTTTGCAGAAGGACCGCACGACAAAAGCGCAAGCTTCAGTGTAGGATTAAGCTCAATCCCAACAACCACACAGCCAGAAGAGACTCCATGACGCACCTGAAGGACCTGCCCTTCTCGACGCTACAGTTCTACGCGACGGCACCCTACCCGTGCAGCTATCTTGAAAGCCGTCAAGCGCGCTCTCAAGTTGCTACTCCTTCGCATCTCATCAATGCTGATGTGTATTCAGAGCTGGTCAAAAATGGTTTTCGTCGCAGTGGAATTTTTACTTATCGTCCTTACTGCGATGGCTGTCAGGCGTGCACGCCCGTGCGAGTCAATGTTGATCAATTCGTCGCCAATCGCAGTCAGCGTCGCGCTTGGAAGCAGCATCAGTTATTGACTACCGGCGTTTCGAAACTCGCTTATGTGCAAGAGCATTACGAACTCTATCTTCGTTATCAATCAGCTCGCCACGCCGGCGGTGGCATGGATCAAGATAGTCGTGATCAATATGCGCAATTTTTATTGCAAAGCAAAGTCAATACGCGCTTAGTCGAATTCCGTGAGCCTGATGGTCAGCTGCGAATGGTAAGCATCATCGATGTGCTGGATGATGGCTTATCGTCGGTCTATACCTTCTTTGATCCTGATGAAGAACGTGCCAGTTTCGGTACGTACAACGTGTTGTGGCAAATTGAACAGGCGCGTCAATTAGGTATTTCGTATGTCTATCTGGGCTACTGGATATCGCAAAGTGAAAAAATGGCCTACAAAACAAATTTCAAACCGATCGAAGCTTTACGCAAGGGTCGGTGGGAAGCACTCTGAGCAAATAAGCGGTCGAAGGTAAAATAGTCAGCTTTTACTGGCTTTTTTTATCAGTCACTCACAGGCCGTCGTTGTGTCGAAAAACAATCTCTACTCCCTAGCCCGCCCTTTACTGTTCTCTCTCGATCCTGAGACTGCACATAACCTGACTTTGCCATTACTGCGTTCTGCAGCGCGCTTGGGTATGGCGCAGCTGGTTTCAACACGTATTCGCGACCCGCGAAAAATCATGGGGCTGACTTTTCCTAATGCAGTCGGCTTAGCGGCTGGCCTGGATAAAGATGGGGCCTATATCGATGGCCTCGCTGCCCTTGGTTTTGGATTTATTGAAGTCGGCACCGTCACACCACGTGCACAACCAGGCAATCCGAAACCAAGGATGTTCCGCCTCCCGTCAGCACAAGCGCTGATCAACCGCATGGGATTTAATAACGGCGGAGTCGATGCCTTTGTACGGAATGTACAGTCGTCACGCTACTACCAAGAAGCGCAGGGCATACTCGGTTTAAATATCGGTAAAAATGCTGACACACCGATTGAACGTGCGACGGAAGATTACCTTCTCTGTTTCGAAAAAGTGTATCCCTACGCTTCCTACATCACTGTCAATATATCTTCACCTAATACTAAAAATCTTCGACAACTGCAGCAGTCGAGTGAACTCGATGGTTTGCTATCGCAACTAAAAACAGCGCAAACACGACTGACTGATCAGCATGGCCGCTACGTACCCGTTGCGCTAAAAATTGCCCCCGATTTAGATGAAGAGCAAATACGCACTATCGCTGATGCGCTGCGTCGTCATCGTATTGATGGAGTGATTGCCACTAACACCACTATCACGCGCGATGCGGTTCAAGGTATGCCGCATGCAGAAGAAACGGGCGGACTATCCGGTGCACCCGTGTTGGAATTATCAAACAAGGTAATACGCGGCCTACATCACGCACTAGCTAATGAACTACCTATCATAGGCGCAGGGGGTATCCTAAGTGCTGCTGATGCAACCTCTAAAATTGAGGCAGGTGCAGAACTGGTACAACTCTACACAGGCTTAATTTATCGCGGCCCGGCTCTCGTATCGGAATGCGCGCACGCTATAGCACTGACACGCTAAGAACTTGTAGTCGATAGAAACTTTGAATGTGTTAAGTAAGTTAAAAATAAATCTGGGAGACAAGCATGGACAAAATAAAACTAGGAACCAGTGATTTACACGTATCGAAAATCTGCCTGGGCACGATGACGTTTGGCGAACAAAATACCGAAGCAGAAGGTCATAGCCAACTCGATTACGCGCTAGAACGTGGCATCAATTTTATCGATACCGCAGAACTGTACCCTGTCATGCCGAGTGCAGAGACCTATTCATCTACCGAGACCATCATCGGTAACTGGCTAAAAAAATCGGGACAACGTAAAAATGTCGTGTTGGCGACTAAAGTCGCTGGCCCCTCAAAATTTATGACCTGGATTCGCAACGGGGAAAATAATTTTGATCGTAAAAATATTCGCGCAGCTGTTGAAGCCAGTTTAAAGCGCCTGCAAACAGATTATATTGATCTCTACCAGTTGCACTGGCCTAGCCGTAATGTTCCGGTGTTTGGACAGTTATTTTTTAATCCTGAGCATGATCGACCTTGTGTGGCGATCGAAGAAACACTGCACGTGCTTCATGAATTAATCGAAGAAGGAAAAATTCGTTACGTAGGTGTCTCGAATGAAAGCTCATGGGGAGTTTCAGAATTTATCTATTGTGCACAAACTATGGGGCTACCCCGCATTGTGTCGATACAAAATGGCTACCACTTAGCGAATCGCTGTTTTGAAAGCGGATTGGATGAAACCTGTTATCACGAAAATGTAGGTATGTTGGCTTACAGCCCCCTGGCTTTCGGCCAATTGACGGGTAAGTACATAGAAAACCCGCAGGCAGAAGGACGACTTACCCATTTCCCTGCAAACTGGAGCCCACGCTATTTGCGCCCACTCGTGTTGGAAGCAACTAAGCGTTATATGAAAATTGCAAAAGACAATGGTATGAGCGCGACTCAGCTTGCACTCGCTTGGTGTTATACCCGCTGGTTTATTGCTTCAACCATCATTGGCGCCACATCGATTGATCAACTGGCGTATGACATTGATGCTTACTCCATCAAACTATCGGATGACATCGTCAAACAAATCAACGCGGTTCATGCGGAATTCATGAATCCGGGTCAATAAGACATACGTTGGGAAATTCAGTGACAGTTTGGTGAGTCCGGAAACGAACTCACCAAACAATCAGTGGGCTAACAATGATGCCCCAGGTGGCGAGTGCAAGTAAGAATGAGAGCATCACAGCGGCACTACCAAGATCCTTGGCGTTTTTTGATAAAGGATTGCGATCGAGAGAAACCCGATCCACCACCGCTTCAATCGCTGAGTTAATTAACTCAATAATTAACACTAACAGCAACACGGCAATCAACGCTAACCGTTCAAGTGCTGTCACCGGCAAAAATAATGCAATCACAATGCCGGGAACAGCAATCATCAACTCTTGACGAAAAGCGTGCTCATGCTTCCAAGCAGCGCGAAATCCATCGATGGAGTAAAACACCGCTGAAAAAATGCGCTTGAAGCCGCTCTTGCTCTTGAACTCGCTAACAGGTTGACCGGTATCGCTCATAAATCAGGATTTGATTTTTTCTTGATAAAGCTCTCGGAAGGTTTTCCCTGACGGAGCTGGCATATCGCGATTATCCGTCCATCCCGCCGCCATTGGCAATGAGTGTATCAACCGTTGTTGTCCGCCCATGAATTTGAGCATACGCGCCGCAACTTTAGTAGCAAATCGATAAAGCAGAGGTCGCTTTGTTATAAATGCCCACATCGCAAAGGCGAAATACTCAAAACCCGGACGCAATCCGCGATCGAACTGCTTCTCTCTTAATTTTCTGAGCAAATCCGGTAATGGAATTTTTACCGGACACGCAACGTGACATTCACCGCACAAGGTTGATGCATGTGGAAGATCGAGTGTTTTCTCAATGCCGACATATGCCGGCGTCAACACGCTACCCATAGGGCCTGGGTAAACCCAGCCATACGTATGACCACCAATTTTTTGATACACGGGACAATGATTCATACAAGCGCCACAACGTATGCAGCGAAGCATGTCTTGAAATTCGCTTCCGATTAGGCCTGTACGACCGGCATCAACCAACACGAAATACATGTGCTCGGGTCCATCTTTTTCATCACTGGCGCGTGGCCCAGTGAGTAAAGAAAAATAATTCGAAATCGACTGGCCTGTCGCTGAGCGTGGCAGTAAACGCATAACCGTTGCCAGATCGGATAAGGTCGGCAAAACTTTTTCAATACCGGTCACCACCACATGCACCTTAGGCGGCATGATGGTGCACATACCTTCGTTGCCTTCATTCGTTACAACAGCAACAGATCCTGATTCAGCGATGATGAAATTCCCACCAGTTACACCCATGTCCGCCGACAAAAACTGAGGACGCAACATTTCGCGCGCCTCGCGTGTCATTTCGGTGATGTCCGTCAATCGTGGCTTTTGGTGCACTCTAGCGAAAAGATCAGCGACTTCTTCTTTGTCTTTATGAATAACCGGAGCGATGATGTGAGACGGTGGTTCGTTATCGTTAATCTGCAGGATGTATTCACCCAAATCCGTCTCAAC
>CANGFL010000140.1 GCA_947453015.1 Oxalobacteraceae bacterium
GAAGGCAAGAAAATGTCTAAGTCCAAGGGCAACGTTGTCGCGCCACAAAAAGTCTCAGATTCAAATGGTGCAGAAATTCTTCGCTTGTGGGTAGCGGCTACCGATTACTCGGGTGAGCTATCGATTTCAGATGAAATTTTAAAACGTGTTGTTGAGAGCTATCGTCGTATACGAAACACGCTACGCTTCTTGCTCGCCAACACCTCTGATTTCGATCCCACTAAAGATGCGGTCGCTATCGATCAGCTACTAGAAATTGATCGCTATGCACTAGCCCGCATGAATCAGCTGCAAAGTGAAATTCGTCAGCACTTTGAGGAATACGAATTTCATCCAGTTATTGCAAAACTACAAATGTACTGCTCGGAAGATTTGGGGGGCTTTTATCTCGATATTCTGAAAGATCGTTTGTACACAGCCGGTACTACATCGCTAGCACGTCGTTCAGCACAAACAGCGATCTGGCATATTACTCAAAGCTTGCTGCGCTTAATGGCACCGATTCTTTCCTTTACTGTTGAAGAAGCTTGGTCTGTGTTTGCCAGCAAAGAGATGTATCAGCAAAGCGATGAAACGATTTTTACACAGTCGTTCTACAACCTACCTCTGATTAGCGAATCAGACGCTTTGCTACAAAAGTATCAAGCCATTCAAGAAATTCGTGCTGAGGTACTCAAACAGCTGGAAGAAGTTCGTGTATCAGGAGCGATTGGCTCATCACTACAAGCAGAAGTCGATGTGCATGCGAGTGGTGACAAGCTCGCGTTGCTACAAGAGCTGGGTGACGATTTGAAATTTGTTTTAATTACATCGGCTGCGGCCGTTACAGCGTGCAGCTCTGCTTCTGAAGAAAAAATCGTCGTAAAAGCTTCCACGTATAAAAAATGTGAACGCTGCTGGCACTACCGCGCCGATGTGGGTGCCCATGCTGAACATCCCGGCTTGTGCGGACGTTGCCATACCAATTTATTTGGTGCTGGCGAAAAACGTCGCATTGCTTAACCACTTATGAGCTGACACGAACCTCACTATGTCAAAAAAATCAGCAAGTCTGACACTCTGGTTGGGTATTGCGATGATCGTTGTATTGATTGATCAGCTGAGTAAAATTACGCTGAGCAGGATGATGGTGTTTGGTCAGTCCGATACTGTCACTTCTTTCTTCAATTTAGTGATGGTCTATAACCGCGGCGCAGCGTTTAGTTTTTTGGCAGATCAACCCGGTTGGCAGCGTTACTTTTTTGCGGCTGTCTCGTTGTTAGCGTCGCTGTTAATTATCTGGATGCTCAAGCGCCATTCAGGCCAGCGCCTGTTTTGCTGGGCCATGACCTTGATACTCGGTGGCGCGCTGGGAAACCTTATTGATCGTATAGCCTACGGCCACGTCATCGATTTTCTGGATTTTCATGTCGGCGGTCTTCATTGGCCGGCATTCAATGTGGCCGATAGTGCTATTACCTTAGGTGCTGTATTGTTCGTACTCGACGAACTACGTCGGGTCAATCGTTAGCAAAATTGATGCAATCATGAGCCTCGCCGGAAAAAATATAGTCTTGGGTCTGACTGGCGGCATTGCCTGTTATAAGGCGGCTGAGCTTGCACGCGGCCTGGTAAAAGCGGGAGCTAGCTGCCAAGTCGTCATGACGGAAGCTGCGCGTCATTTCATCACTCCCGTGACACTGCAAGCGCTTTCAGGCAAACCTGTATTTACTGATCAGTGGGATAGCCGTATTTCTAACAACATGGCGCACATTGATTTGTCTCGCCATGCTGATGCACTATTGATTGCACCGTGCTCTGCAGATTTCATGCGCAAACTAGTCCATGGCGCAGCCGATGATCTGCTCTCTACTCTTTGCTTAGCGCGCCCTGCCAACGTACCTCTTTTAGTAGCGCCGGCGATGAATGTTGAAATGTGGGACAACCCCGCTACACAACGCAATGCTGTGCAACTTAAAAAAGATGGCATTACTTTGCTAGGCCCCGCTGCCGGCGATCAAGCCTGCGGCGAAACGGGATTGGGCCGCATGCTCGAGCCCGAACAACTGCTGGAATCACTCTCTGCTTTTTTTCAACCGAAGCTACTTGCGGGAAAAAAAGTATTAATTACAGCAGGCCCCACGTTTGAACCGATTGACCCTGTGCGTGGCATCACGAATCTATCATCAGGCAAGATGGGCTACGCGATTGCGCGTGCCGCTTGGGCTGCGGGTGCTGAGGTAACGCTAGTCTCTGGACCAACATCTTTACAAGCACCTCTAGGTGTCAAGGTATTGCCAGTAACGACGGCGCTCGAAATGCACGATGCTGTGATGACTAACGTTGCAGGCCAACAGGTGTTTATCGCCGTTGCCGCGGTTGCCGATTGGCGTGTGTCTGATGTCAGTACTCAAAAAATAAAAAAGCAGGATGGGCAACTGCCTTCCCTCACTTTCGAACAAAATCCTGATATCTTGGCTGAAGTCGCTGCAATGGCATCACCACCTTACTGCGTTGGATTCGCAGCGGAGTCGGAGAACCTTCTCGAGCATGGTGCCGCCAAGCGCGAAAAAAAACGCATCCCTCTGCTGGTCGGTAATATTGGCCACCAGACCTTTGGTAAAGACGATAACGAACTCGTTTTGTTTGATGCTAAGGGTCACAAAAACCTCCCACGCGCCAGCAAGGAAATCCTTGCTGGAAAACTGATAGAAGAAATTGCTCGTCGTCTGTAAACGCCAGATCATGAAAACTATAGACCTAAAAATTATCGATGCGCGCATGCGCGACCAACTGCCCAACTACGCAACCGCGGGGAGCGCAGGGCTTGATCTTCGCGCGTGTATTGAAGCTCCACTCACTATTGAGCCTGGTAGCACTCATTTAATTCCGACGGGACTAGCTATTCATATCGCCGATCCAGCGTATGCCGCAATGATTCTTCCACGTAGCGGACTAGGTCATAAACACGGTATCGTATTGGGTAATTTGGTGGGACTGATCGATTCAGATTATCAAGGTGAGCTGATGGTTTCGACGTGGAATCGTGGTGCGACAGCATTCGTCTTAAATCCCATGGAGCGATTGGCGCAACTCGTAATTGTGCCAGTGCTGCAGGTAGGATTTAGAGTCGTTGATTCATTCGAAGAGAGCGATCGTGGCGCCGGTGGTTTTGGAAGTACAGGAAAAAAATAACGGGAGGTTGTCGTGCCGTTGGCAAGTTTTGTCATTCCATGCCGTCAGCATCTCCGACTTAGTCGCTACGTTGTATCGCCGCTGCTTCTATTCGCATTACTCGGCGCGTGTACGCAGTTTCCTCTAAATTCCAACACATCGACGCCTCATTCAACATCAACTGCACCATCGGTATATCAAAACTCATCAAACAAAACTAATAGCACAGCCTCGGCACGCGATCCTGTATTCGATGGTCTACTGCAGCGACAAGAACGTGTCTACCGTATCGCTGCACCACTAATTATTAAGAATGCTGTGCTTTGCCGAACGCAAGCACGACCGCTGCTTGGATTTACCGCCAAAAATCAATACTCCTATCCACCTGAGCTGGCAATAGCCGCTCGACAGAGCCTAGGGCTCGACGAGCGCTTGCAAGTCATGCAGATACTGGATGGCAGTGGTGCGATGCGTGCAGGCCTTAAGCGCGGCGATATCCTACAAACGATTCAAGATCTCACCATACCTACCGGCCCGCAAGCTGAGCCCGAAACAGCGCGCATGCTGTCACCCATCCTTAAAAATCTGACCGAGCTAAATATTACTGTCATACGACAGAATCAACCGATAACGGTTAACGTACCACTCACGCTTGCCTGCGCATTTGCTATTGATGTCGGCAATACTCAACACGTGAATGCGTATGCTGATGGACGTCGAATATTACTCACACGTGGCTTACTCGATAGTTTTACTGCCGACGAAGATGTAGCAGTCGTTGTGGCGCGCGAGATAGCGCACAATGTTTTGCATCATGCAAAACAGCTACAACAAATGGCAACGCTATCAATCGTTATCGATAATTTATTGCTGTTCAAACCTGATCAAGTAGCTGCCAACAGCAGCAATGGAATCAAAATCACCCCCGAAAAAATGGACATGGAAGCAGATCGGCTGGCTCTTTTTATGTTGACTCGTGCTGGTTATGATCCCGCCAACTTTACGCAAGTAATGCAGAAGTTAGCCCAAGCTCCAAACTCACCGCAGGCAATTTCCTACCAAACCCTACATCCCTGGTCAGAAGGTAGACAAAGCTCAATCCAAGCAACTATCAAAGAGATTCGACAAAAACAGTCAGCGAAAAAAGCACTGGTTCCTTAAAGCGCTAATCCAAAAATCATCAGATCGATTCGCAGCGCTGAAAACAAAAAACCCTGAGCAAGCTCAGGGTTTTTTATGAAGTTCTAATCTAAACAAATACTAGATCATCATTCAACTTCTACTGTTTCTTGTGGAGCTGCAGGCGGTGGTGTATCGCTTTCAGCAAAATCCAGTTTGACGTTATCTTTATCATCCAGATCAACCGTCACACGTCCACCTGAAACCAGTTTGCCGAACAAGAGTTCATCAGCCAGCGCTTTGCGGATCATGTCTTGAATCAGACGTGACATTGGACGAGCGCCCATCAATGGATCAAATCCTTTCTTGCCGAGGAATTGACGCAATGATTCGCTGAATACGGCATCGACTTTTTTCTCGTGCAGTTGCTCTTCCAGTTGCATCAGGAATTTATCCACCACGCGCAAGATAATTTCTTCATCCAGCGCCTTGAAGCTGATGATCGCATCCAAACGATTACG
Source organism: Oxalobacteraceae bacterium (assembly GCA_947453015.1). Taxonomy (GTDB): domain Bacteria; phylum Pseudomonadota; class Gammaproteobacteria; order Burkholderiales; family Burkholderiaceae_D; genus Pernthalerella. Next base: position 4,794 of record CANGFL010000140.1, read on the forward strand.
GAATTCAGGCGTAAACATACGCTTGATATCAATCATTTCATCGCCTGCTTGCTTAGACTCTGTAAAGCCCATGGTTCGCTTCTGCAGACTTTCAGCTCCGGCATTGGTGGTCATGATGATGATCACGTTACGGAAGTCAGCTTTACGACCATTGTTATCCGTAAGTGTTCCGTGATCCATCACTTGCAGCAGAATGTTGAACACATCCGGATGCGCTTTTTCTATCTCATCAAGCAGCAACACAGAATGCGGTTTTTTGGTGACGGCCTCAGTCAACAAACCACCTTGATCAAATCCTACATAACCCGGTGGCGCACCAATCAAACGA
>CANGFL010000141.1 GCA_947453015.1 Oxalobacteraceae bacterium
AATATGCTGCGCTGCAAAAAGCTCTTTTCAGACAATTTGCTGGTCATGCGACCAAGCGTGAACTTTTTCTAATTTTCCTACTGGGCGGCAGGTTCGGTTGTTTCAACCGGTGCCGGTTGAGAGGTCGGGATCAGCTTCATCGCCTCGGCTTCGGATGGGATTTTGACTCTAAATCCCTGCAGATAAATCTCGATTTGCGCTAACTGGCTAGACCGAACAACATAAGGCGGCTTGCCACCCACGGCTTGACCCACCATAGGCTTGAGATCGATTAGGCGCGATTTACCTGTGGCGTCAGATATGCAGACTGAACCGCCCTTGGGGCTGATAACGTAGAGCTTGGAGTCCGATTTTCGTTGATAGATTGGCGACCAGCTTTTTACATCAGCGGTGCTGCTTGACTGGCATTCACCGCTTGCGTCGGTGGCCGCCGCCAAAGCAGGCTCACGTTTACTGTCTTTGGAGTTTTTATCTTCTTTGACGTCTTTCACGTCTTTGGTATCGAGCGAGGGAGCTGGGGTCGGCACAGCTTTAACCTCCGGTGCGGCTTTGGCTGGCGGGGGCAGGTTAGCAGCTACGGCTTTGGGTGTTGCCGATGGAGGTGGTACCGGCTTATCGACAGGGTTGGCCACTGCTTCAGCAGTGACTTCATTTTCAGGGCTTTCATCCTTAGAGCCGCGGATTTTCGCGTAGATGGCTAACAAAATGCAGACCACGATGGCCGTTATCGTCATCAAGCGGCGAACTTCCGCATTTCGCTCCACAGCCGCCAGGCGCAAATCTGCGGGTTCAGTGATGTCAGAGTGAGCCATCATTGATGGCGGTGCGTCTTCGGGTATGGGAATGGTTTGATTAGCTCCGGGCCCCGTTACGATCTCATCGTAAGGAATATCCAACGCCGCAGAGTACTTCCGAACAGCCAGTAGTTTGTGGGCTGGCGTGTAGAAAGGGCGATTACCACCGTCTTCCATATGCTGGATTTGCTCACGCGAGAGCGTCACTGCCGCTGCCATGTCCGTTATCGACATGCCGCGCTCTTCCCGTGCAGCCTTCAGGCGTGCACCGTCAACGTTAATAGCATCAAAGTCGATTTCGGTCTTCATGGTCTGTCCCATTCGGGCTTATCGGGGCGATGTGTTTTACCTGCGTCTCGCAAACTTCCGATAAGTTTCCTTAAGATAACATCGAATACGGAAAATGTTAGGATTTGTCAGCGGTCTTGGACGGCAACCCTGCACTTACCCAGTAAATAATCAGGTAAAAAATCGTTCCAGACTACTGAGAGGGACACCATAGCCTCGCGCTAGGCGCACCATAGTTCGAAATCCGGGTTCGCCATACGAGCCGCTTTCAATCTTGGAGACCGTTGGCAGTGATACCCCGCTCGCAGGGTTGTCATTCAATTGGCTGGCTCGGCAGACATCAATTTTGCTCATGTGCCGTGCCAGACGAACAGCGGCCAGGTATTCATGGCAATCGTTAAAGTCGTCAGCTGAAATATCTGCCAGCCACTTTTTGGAGATTTCAGCCAACGACCCATTTTCCTTGGTCGTTAATGACTCACGAGCGATGACTTTGACCTCGGTGAGCCGGGTGCTGTTTGGCATGCAAATCTCCCTCTAAGTGTTCTTTGCCGACCAGCACTGCTAGTGGGCGTGTACGGCAACCAATGTAACTTCTAGTTTTAGGGTAGAGAAAAATTTCACTTGGGAAAATAGACCCTGAGGGCAAGTTCCGTTCTATCAGCCTAACTTAGTCATGTGTCAGGTCAATGATGCGTGCTAGTTCGATAACATTATTAGCTCCGAGCTTGCTCATCATGTGCATACGATGCAGTTTTACGGTTCTGACGGCGATCCCAAGTTTGTCAGCAATATCTCGATTCAAAAGCCCAGCCGCCACCATATGGGCAATTTGTGTTTCGCGATCGGTCAGTGTGGCAATCCGGCTACGTAAGTCCGTGGATTGCCTCTGATCTTCTTGCTCATTACTATTTTTGGCCAGGGCTTCGCTGATGACGGCCAGTAGGTCTTCTTCCGCAAAGGGCTTGATTAGAAAGTCAACGGCGCCGTTTTTAAGAGCTTGAACGGCTTCACGGGCACCACTACCTCCGCTCATGAAAACAATCGGCGTATTTTCAGATAGCTCTTGCAGCTTCTTCTGTAGTTCAAGGCCCGTCAATTCCGGCATTTTTACATCGAGAAGCAGGCAGCGCGGTCCCGGGAATTGAGCCAAGTTAGGATCGAGCGCAGTTAGATAAGACACCGCCGAGGGATACGATTTAGTCGCATAACCTTCTAATTCGAGCATAGCCACGACCGCTTCGCGAATCGCCGTATCGTCATCAATGACGGTGATGCAGCCACGCGCATAGCATTCCGCTTCACGTTGATCGTGAATGGTAATAACTGGACGTATCGGCCTTTGAGTCATGACGCACATGCCTTCCCTAGTGGCAGGCGATAGAAATCGCCCGCAGTCGGGATCTTGCCAGCCTTTGCTTATGCGGCTTGTATCTAAATTACTTTTCCCGACTAGGGAATTATAGGATGCCAGGCCCGACAGAAGATTGCCCTGAGGGGCACAGCAACTAATGCGTCAATCGCACACCAATCGCTAGACCTTATTTACCAAATGCCAGCCAACTTTGACCAGGATAAGGTGACTGCGAGCGACGCTTACGTTTGCCGCCTGTTACTGGCTGCAATAAAAGTGAGGCAGGCACCAGGTAATCGACACTTTTTCGTATGGCCAGCATCTGCTCTGATTTTGATAGCCGCATTAAGCTGTAAATGGTTTCTCGTAGCAGGTACTGCTCACGATCGGTTTTCATGAGGTTATCTGGGACGTTGAGGAATTCTTCAATCAACGTATCGGAAACCGAGTTGGAGTCAATCATGTGATTTTTCATATCAGTGCGCGAGTTAATGATCGGAAATGGAAGTCTATCCATTCTTCGCTTCAATGATAGAGGTTAGCGATTGAGGCAGATCAAGAGCTGTGAGTCATTTGATTTTTGATAAGTGTGTGTTTCAAAAAAATTCATGAATCTTCAGCTCAAGGTAAAACAAAAAACACTGCATGGAGTTTCTTATCGAAGATCAAAATATTTTTTCTAATTTACCAACAGAATTGACCTTATGCGCATTGAGTCAGGCAAGTTTTTTCTAATGCTTGCGCTACTCATTCGCCATTCACTGCAGCGCATAGGGACGGCTATGGAAAATCTTAGTAAGCAAGAAAGAGAACAACTTAAAAAAATACTCTTGGCGCGTGATCAAACGCTGCGAGAAGAAATACGACGCGAGATCAGTCTGCAAAATGAATACGCCGAAGTGGCTAGTGAGGTGCCCGATTCTGGTGATTTGGCCTTTGCTAATCTTTCTATGGATATCGGAAATGCGGCTGTTGCTCGTGATGCACATGAGTTGCGAGCAATTAGTTATGCCTTAAAGCGATTGGAAGGTGAATCCTACGGCGAGTGCATTTCGTGCGGCTATGACATTCCATTTAAGCGCCTAATGGCCATCCCTACCGCCGAGCGCTGTGCTCCTTGCCAGAGAAATTTCGAAAGTACTCATCATCAAGATGGTGCGCGAGGTATGAGTATGTAACAGCCAGGGTAATGCGTGATTCGTTTTGGTGCGAAGGGTGGCTCAACGTCATTGGCAGCATTTTGTTACAGTGTGCGATCTTAGGCCAATGCGTCGCAAAATCCCCTAGTCAATGAGCACATTTAATCAAGCGAGCCCAATTGTTTTGCAATCGATGCGTATGACGCAACGCGATTGGCGCGCAGGAGAACTGCGGTTTTTGTTGATTGCCTTAGCACTAGCCGTGGCAGCTTTGTCAGCCGTTGGATTTTTTGTTGAGCGTTTGAATGCCGCATTGAGTCGTGATGCCGCACAGTTACTAGGGGCTGATCTTTTAGTTCGCAGTGATTACCCCGTGCGCGATGAGTGGCGTACTAAGGCCCAACAACTCGGGTTAGTCATGGCCGATACCGTGACCTTTCCCAGTATGGCCACCACAGGCAAAGGTGATGCAGCCGATACCCGTTTAGTAGCCGTTAAAGCGGTGACATCAGCCTACCCATTACGCGGCGCCGTTAGTGTCGCGCTGAATGGGCAACGTGGGCCTGCTAAAGCGATACCTACCTCTGGCAGCGTGTGGGTTGAATCCGCATTTTTAGCCACGCGTAACATTCACGTCGGTGACAAACTTCAACTCGGTGAGCGAGAATTTTTAATCGCGGGTGAAATTCTTCTTGAGCAGGATAGAGGTGCAGGCTTTATGAATTTTGCACCACGCGTGATGCTGTCATTTGATGATTTGCCATCCACGGGTCTGGTACAAAATGGTTCGCGCATTACTTACCGGTTGCAATTGGCAGGTGATGCCAAGGCTATTAATCAGTATCAGCGCTGGCTAGAAGAAGTCATCAAGAAAACTTCGTTACGTGGAGTGCAGTTGGAATCGCTGGAATCCGGTCGGCCGGAGATGCGCGCCACTTTGGAACGTGCGCGTCAATTTTTATCACTGGTGGGTTTACTTACGGCGATGTTAGCTGCTTTAGCCATTGCGATTGCGGCGCGCCGTTTTATGCAGCGTCATCTCGATTCGTGCGCCATGCTACGTTGTTTGGGTTTAAAGCAAAACGAAGTCACGCTGCTGTATCTGATTGAATTTACGATCATCGGTGTGGTGGGTAGTTTGTTGGGCGTGGCATTAGGTTTTGCGGCGCATTTTTTCTTATTGCAGTGGCTGGGTTCGCTAATCACCTCTGAGCTACCGCCACCGAGTTGGTTACCAGTAGGGCAGGGTCTAGCAACAGGTTTATTGTTATTAATTGGTTTCGCTCTGCCAGCGGTCATTCAATTACGAAACGTCTCTCATAATCGCGTCATACGGCGTGAGAGCGAGCCTGCGCAAGGTATGACCATCGTTACCTACGCTTTAGGATTACTTTCATTTGTCGCCCTGCTGGTGTGGCAGGCGCGCGATCTCAAGCTCGGCTTACTCACGTGCGGTGGCTTCATTGCAGGCATGCTGATTTTTATGCTGATCGCATGGCTGCTACTGCGTGCCTTCCGTATTCTGCCTATTCCCGTGCAGT
>CANGFL010000142.1 GCA_947453015.1 Oxalobacteraceae bacterium
CACCGCACGCGGCACAATCGGTACATGACGCGCACGCGCTGCAATCACTTCCGGATTATTTGCTTGCACTGCTGTCGACGTCACAATCGCATCTGCACCATCCACATTTTCAGGTGCATGACCAATACGAATAGACGCACCTAGCTCGGCCAGACGGCGGCTAGCTGCGTTGCTAGATAGATCAGAGCCCGACACGGTATAGCCTAGGTTAAGCAACACCTCAGCGATGCCGCTCATACCGGAACCGCCTATGCCTACAAAGTGTATGCGTTTAACTTTGTGCTTCATTTGCTTCCTAATTTCTCAATAATCTGGGCGATCGATTCATTCGCCTCTCGCTTACCGTTTGCATACGCTGCTTCGGCCATCTGTAGACAACGCTCGCGCGTAATCGTTTTAATTAATGAGGCCAAAGCTTCGGTATTTAATTCTTTTTGTGGCTGATGAAATGCAGCCCCTATCTGAGCCATCCACTGTGCGTTGTCTCGCTGATGCGATGTGGTCGATGCAATGAATGGCACCAAAATACTCGCCACACCTGCCGCGCATAATTCAGACACGGTAATCGCACCAGCGCGACAAATCACCAAATCCGCTTGCGCATAACGTGTGGCCATATCGTCAATAAAATCAACCAGCTCGGCTTGCACACCCTGTTGTTGATAAGCCTGCTCTAATGCGGCGATGTGCTGTCTACCAGATTGATGAACTACGCGCGGTCGATCGCCACTAGCGATCAATGCCAATGCAGCAGGGATCGTCTGATTCAAAATTTGCGCACCCAAACTTCCGCCGAGCACCAAGATAGTCAACGGACCCGTATGCTCGGCATAGCGAGCTTTAGGCACTGGCAGCGCGCTGATTTCGCGACGCACTGGATTACCGGTAACTTGAATGCGCGCGTCTGATTCACTATTTTTAGTCGCGAATCCAAACAATATTTTTTTCGCAAACGGTAGTAAGGCCTTGTTAGACATCAGCAACGCAGCATCGGCATTCACCAGAGCGAGCGGCACGCCACATAATTTGGCCATCAAACCGCCGGGCACGGTGACATAACCACCCATGCCAAGGACTACATCGGGTTTACGTCGACGCATGATGGCAAAGCATTGAACAAAACTGTTCAATAACTTAATCACGCCCATCGCACTGTGCAGCCAACCTTTACCCCGCAAACCGCTGAAATTGATGGCGTCGAAATCCACACCATGACGCGGCACGATGTCAGCTTCCATACCGTGCGTTGTACCTAGCCAGGATATTTGCCAGCCGCGTGCGCGCATAGTGTCGGCAATCGCTAAGCCAGGGAAAATATGCCCGCCGGTACCCGCAGCCATGATAAGAAGATGACTCATGCACGACCTCCGCGCATCAGTACTCGATTCTCGTAATCGATACGTAGCAATACGGCCAATCCTATGCAATTAATCACCACACCGGATCCGCCGTAACTCATCAATGGCAACGTTAAACCTTTAGTCGGTAGCAAACCGAGATTAACGCCCATATTGATGAAGGCCTGCACGCCTATCCAAAGGCCTATGCCTTTGGCAACCAGACCTGCAAATACGTTATCAACGGCGATCGATTGACGACCGATATCAAATGCACGTCGCACTATCCAATAAAAAGCAAAGGTCACTAGTAAGACACCGGCTAATCCCAGTTCTTCACCAATCACCGCTAACAGAAAATCGGTATGTGCTTCAGGAAGGTAATGCAGCTTTTCTACGCTGGCGCCTAAACCCACGCCAAACAATTCACCCCGACCAAACGCAATTAATGAATGCGTTAACTGAAATGCTTTTCCTAATGCGTTTTCTTCAGTCCATGGATTGAGATAGGCAACCATACGCTCGTAGCGCCATGGCGAAATCAAAATGATGGCAAAAAATACAGCTGCTAAAACGCTGATGATTCCACCAAACCAGATGATGTTGAATCCACCTAAGAACAAAATGCCCATGGCGATGCACACCACTACGCCGAATGCGCCTAAATCAGGCTGCAACATTAGTAAGCCACCGCATAAACCTGCGGCAATCGCCATCGGTAAAAAACCTTTGGTGAGTTTGTGCATGTATTGTTGTTTACGCACGGTGAAATCAGCGGCATAAAAAACCATCATCAGTTTTAATATCTCTGAAGGCTGCAGACTAAATCCACCAAAACCTATCCAGCGACGTGCGCCGTTGACGCCTTTACCCACGCCGGGTATTAACACCAAAATCATCAACACCAGCGCCAACATGAACAACAAAGGTGCCGCACTTTGCCATTGTTCGATTTTTACGCGGAAAGCAAACAAGCCCGCAATCAATCCTATGATCACGAACATCGTTTGCCGCATTAAAAAATGATGATTTTTATAGTTCGCGTATTTAGGCGAATCCGGCAATCCTATGGACGCTGAATACACCATCACCACGCCAGTTAGTAGCAATAGCAGCACGACCCAAACTAAGGCCTGATCGTATTCGAGCATGCTAGAGCGCTGCCCCAATGGACTATCGCTACCTGCGTCAGCAGTAGTGTTCCATGGAAGCGTTAACCTCATGCGCTGATCTCCCCTTGCGAGAGACCCAAGTCACGCACAGCATCGCCAAACACTTGAGCGCGATGCGCGTAGTTGGTAAACATATCGAAGCTGGCGCAGGCGGGAGAAAGTAAAACCACGTCACCTTCAACCGCTATTTCAGCAGCGCGTTCGACGGCTTGCTCTAAAGTCCAGCAATCAATGAGATCAATGCCTGTATCCGCTAATGCTGCACGTATAGTCGGACCATCTTTACCGATCAACATGACGGCTCGGACATAGCGAGTGACAGGCTTAGCCAAAGGCGCAAAGTCTTGGCCTTTACCATCACCACCGGCTATCAAAATTAAATTCGATTTGGCGTCTGATCCCAATCCATTGAGAGCAGCTATCGTCGCACCCACGTTGGTACCTTTGCTGTCGTCAATATAGTCGACACCACGAATAGTGGAAATAGCCTCCACACGATGCGGCTCACCTTGATACTGCCTAGCAGCGTGTAATAACGGTGCCAGCGGCAGATCAATGGAACGGCACAACGACAAAGCAGCCAACACATTGCTGGCATTGTGCAGGCCGCGAATTTTTAGTGCGTCTGCCGGCATCAGTCGATTGATAAAAATCTCAGCCGGTTCTTTTTGCTTGCCACGTTTTTTCTTTTCACCGTCATCATCGGTACTAATCGCTTGCACCAACCAACGCATCCCATGCTCTTCGACCAACCCAAACGCATCAGCTTCTGTCGGCGCGTCGATGCCAAAGGTGGTGCATGGGGCATCGCGCACGATCATTTTCATTACACGTGCATCATCGCGATTCAACACGCGAATAGTCTCTGGACCAAAAATGCGCTCTTTGGCTTTGGCGTACTCGTTCATATTGCCATGCCAATCCAAATGGTCTTGCGAGATATTTAATACCGTCGCTGCATCAGCCCGCAAGGTGTAGGTGCTGTAGAGCTGAAAACTAGATAATTCGAGTACCCAAACATCAGGCAAGGTATCGTTAGCGACTGCCTCGCGTAATACATCGAGTGCAGCTGGACTGATATTGCCGGCGACTTTGACGGACAAACCCGCAGCACGACACAGTTCACCCGTTAGCCGTGTGACGGTTGTTTTACCGTTGGTGCCGGTAATCGCAATTATTTTTGGATGATAGGTACGTCGCTCTTTAAGTGCGGCAAGTGCTTGAGCGAACAATTCAATTTCGCCCCAAACAGGAATATTTTTTTCCTGGGCAGCAGCCAATATCGCTGTCAGTTCATTTAAAGGCGACAGACCCGGGCTCAGGATGATGAAATTAATATCGTCTAATAATGAGGGCGTAAATTCACCACTAATGAATTCTGCCGTAGGTACGTTTTCACGCAGAGCAGGTAAACGATCAGGAATTGCACGCGTGTCGGCTACGCGCAGGCGCACCCCAGCATCGGCTAGCCAATGCGCAATTGCTAGACCCGATTCACCGAGTCCCAGCACCAATGCATGTTTACCTGCGTAGTTCATTTTTATAGGTTCGTTTTATTTTTACGTGTTAGCGCAGCTTTAACGTCGACAACCCAAACAACACCAACATCATGGTGATAATCCAGAAACGAACGACCACTTGCGTTTCTTTCCAACCTTTTTGTTCATAGTGATGATGTAGCGGCGCCATCAGTAAGACGCGCTTACCAACACCGGTTTTCATTTTGGTGTATTTGAAATACGCGACCTGCAACATGACTGACAAAGTCTCGACTACGAAGACCCCACCCATGATGAACAACACAATCTCTTGACGAACGATGACAGCAATCGTGCCTAATGCGCCGCCTAAGGCCAACGCACCCACATCCCCCATAAAGACTTGTGCGGGATAAGCGTTAAACCATAAGAAGGCCAAACCAGCTCCTGCCATCGCGCCACAGAAAATTAGCAACTCACCTGCACCGGGTATATGCGGGATCAATAAATATTTTGCGTAGGTAGCGCTACCGGTTAAATAAGCAAAGATGCCGAGTGCGGAGCCCACCATCACGGTTGGCATGATGGCTAGGCCATCCAACCCATCCGTTAAATTGACCGCATTACTGGTGCCAACAATAACGAAATAGGTGAGTGCAATAAAACCCCAAACACCTAAGGGATAGCTGACCGTCTTAAAAAACGGAACAATCAAATCTGCTGTGGGTGGCAATTCCATTGAAAAGCCAGACTGCACCCACGACATGAACAGTTCAAGAACTGCCATGTTGGTTGGGCCAGAAACAGAAAACGCCAAATAAAACGCAGCAAGCAATCCAATTAATGACTGCCACATATATTTTTCACGTGAGCGCATGCCATTCGGATCTTTGTAAACTACCTTGCGATAATCATCGACCCAACCAATCACGCCGAATCCTAAGGTCACAATCAACACGGGCCAGACAAAGCGATTGGTCCAATCTATCCACAGCAAGGTTGAAACGCCGATACCTATCAATATCAATACGCCACCCATGGTTGGCGTTCCGGATTTCACCAAATGCGTTTGCGGCCCATCGGTTCGAACTGCTTGCCCGACTTTTAACGTCGTAAGCAAGCG
>CANGFL010000143.1 GCA_947453015.1 Oxalobacteraceae bacterium
CCCATGAGCTAAGAGACTGATTACTAAGCAAATCAGCTCAGCGCTATCACCTTAGTAAAACCCAGCCGTTATCCGAACACTCACACATCACGACGATGAACTTAGAATACTAAGCCACGATTACGCCTCGATGACGCCCTCAATATTGCGCGCCATGAGTGCCTGCTGAGCGGCCTTGATGGCTACCCGTTTGTCTTGGTCTGACATCAGCTGGGATAACAGGTTCTCGTTATTCGCTGGATCTTCAAAGTCTTCTAAAAGGGGATTGAAGTCACGCTTAGCCACCTGACGAATCATGTGCATGAAGTTCAATGCCAAGGTATCTTTTTCAGGCTTGATATTCGCTAGCAGCTTGGTCGGCACCAGATAATCAACATAAATAGCAGGCCACTGAATACCTTGCTGATCAAACCAAATCTTAAGCAGTTTGGTCTCCGCGGCTCTAGCTGCTGCCTGCGCATCATCCGTGTGCAGCAAAATGCTGGTCTCTAAAATTTTTCCATCCTCCGGCTGATACAAGGTGTGCAGATCAGGATCACCCATTTTCATTCGAGCCGGCGTGATATCAATATCCATACCGTTTAACCGCAGGCGCAATGAGACTCGGTGTTTCTTTACCTCGCGGTAGCGCTCAATCAAATAGCCATGCAAGGATTCGTAGCATGAGCGTATGCCACCGGCATTGCGATGACAGGTATTTGACAACAAGAGCAGCAACTTCACATTCGACGATACCGAGGTGGCGGTACCCCGCGCATGCGAGCCCGATTCACGAATACCCATGAAGCAATCTTGCGCCCAACTCTGAAGCTCAGACTCCAACCGAATAATGCGCGCGGACTGCCCCTTCAGCCGTTTGGGCTGATGACGGGCAATGATGTCGAGCAAGTATTTTTCGGGATTCTTCATCGCTTTTTGCTGGGCCCATCCACCTTCTCAGTGGAACTAGGCCATTTCCAAGTATCAGTCCAATGAATCGGCTCGAGACTAGTAATTCTGAAGGTCAGTTGTTAAACGGCAGACCTTAAAAATAATTATCTAATCAACAAACTTTTAGTTCGATTGCGTTACATATCCTTTGAAAACATGGATTTCTGCAGGCCAATGTGTCTCAGAAATACAAATAAATTTCTTTTTTGAAATTATTTTCGTTAGGGATTAGGGAACGTATGACAACAGCGACATCCGCTCGGGTAAGAACTGAATTTGTGGTCTCCCAACATACCACCTCAAAAGAGTTGTTTGACCAGTTGAACGAACTGAAAGCAGACAAAGGAGCGGATGCTGACCTACCGATTCGCGCCTATGACAAAGGACGCAAAGGAATAACACTCAAAATTTACAACAAAAAAACGTCAGGGGCAGGAATAGTCAAAGCTGCTGCCAATCCACAAAGAGTATCAGCCAGACTATTGGTCATTACAACGATAGAAAACATTCTAGAATCTGAATCAAAAAAAAGTACTAATGAAGATAAGGAAAAAATTAAACAAGTCTTAGCAAACATAAAAGCTAAAAAATCTCGTTGCATAAAGCATGACATAAAAATTCCCGATCTAATCAGCGATCTGAACGAACTTAAACCTATCTGGGATAAAACTAACGCAAACAGAAAAACAGCCGACACCATTTCGACCACTGCAGCACACTCACCTCAAAAAACTGAGCCACCCAAAGAAACCAATACGGGGAAAAGTAAGCCGGCAAAGACTACAGCAAAAATAAATCCTCATACGAATGCTGAAATCACCCCCGCGCATAACAAAAATAAATCGTCCGCATCAACCACAGAAAAACCCAAACTTAGAATAAGACAGGCTAAATTTGATTTATCTAAAGCCATTGAGTTTGTTAATGATGTGAAAAATTATGGCAAAAACTTTGATTCAGAATCAAATGCAAAAGCCCGCATCCGAGTTGGTGAAATTAAAAATACCGGCGAGCTAAGTTTTTATGTCTCGAATAAAGACAATAGAAAAATCAAGAGAACTGAGAGATTGGAAGAAGGAAGAAAAGATGAAAACAAAACCAAAACCACTAATCGCGCAATAACTATGCTGCGATCAATCGCAGACTCACTCGCGGGTCAAAATCGACTAAGCAAAGAGGAAGTAAACAAGGTTTTTTCAGCTATTGAAAAACAAGGATACATCAGCGTTAATGATGCCTCATCTTTGCTTGATCTTTTAGAGACTGGTCGACGTGCAGTGTACGTATTGCCAGTCGTTGTTCAAGCTGATTCAAACGGCACACCTGATACACCACTAATACCAAATATCAACACCAATCCATTTGATGAAACTCCCATTCAAGGAAGTCGCACGAAAAGTACGCCGCCACAATCAAAAGACGCCACAATCACAACAGCACTCATCAAAACGACACCCATCAAAACAGTAAGCACTACCAGCATTCAATCTACGCCAGGATCGCGAATTACCAATCGATTAGATGACACCCCAACTAAAGAGCTACAAACTCCAACATCAGCACCGCCCTCATTTTTTCAAAGGGTCGCCGACTTTTTTGAACCAGTTACTAATTTTTTTGCTTCGGTTCGTCGATTTTTTGGATTTAACTGAAACGTACACTGAGATGTGTAGCATCACGTAAGCGGCAAATACAAAGACGGTTAAGCAAAAGTGAAAAAAACCTCAGCAAACTCGCTGAGGTTTTTTGATTTGGTGGGCCCCCCGTGAGTCGAACACGGCACCAACGGATTATGAGTCCGCTGCTCTAACCAACATGAGCTAGGGGCCCGAGAGAGGATTGATTCTTTGTCACGACAATTTTAACGTCGAAAAAGCACAAAGACGAGAGTTGCCTCTGCCCTTGTGCATATCGGTAACGTTAACCGCCCTCGAGGAAGCTCTTGAGTTTGTCGGAACGCGAAGGATGACGCAACTTACGCAAGGCCTTGGCTTCGATCTGGCGAATACGCTCGCGGGTAACGTCAAACTGTTTACCTACTTCTTCCAAGGTATGGTCCGTCGACATTTCGATACCGAAACGCATACGCAAAACTTTAGCTTCACGCGGTGTCAAGGAATCCAATACATCCTTAACGACACCACGCATAGACGCATGCAATGCAGCATCTGCTGGGGCCAGTGTATTGTTATCCTCAATGAAATCACCTAAGTGAGAATCATCGTCGTCACCGATCGGCGTTTCCATGGAAATCGGCTCTTTGGCGATCTTCATGATCTTGCGGATTTTATCTTCCGGCATTTCCATTTTGATCGCCAGTGTCGCTGGATCTGGCTCGGCACCCGTCTCTTGCAAAATCTGACGAGAAATACGATTCATCTTATTGATGGTCTCAATCATATGAACCGGAATACGGATAGTACGTGCCTGGTCCGCGATTGAACGTGTAATTGCCTGACGAATCCACCACGTTGCATAGGTAGAAAATTTATAGCCGCGACGATATTCAAACTTATCGACAGCTTTCATCAAACCAATATTGCCTTCTTGGATCAGATCCAAGAATTGCAAACCACGGTTGGTGTATTTCTTAGCAATCGAAATCACGAGACGCAGGTTAGCCTCGGTCATTTCACGCTTGGCTTTACGAGCACGAGTCTCGCCAGCGGCCATTTTTTTGTTAATGTTTCGCAAATCTGGCAAGGGCAATACAACACGCGACTGCAAATCTAAAAGCTTTTGTTGCAGCTCTTTTATTGTAGGCACATTACGCGCCAAGATCGCGCTGTACGAGTGATTACCACTAACTTCGCCATCCACCCATTTCAGATTAGTTTCGTTACCCGGGAAACTCTTGATGAAGTGAGGACGTGGCATGCCACATTTATTTACAGCAACATCCAAAATGTGACGTTCGATTTGACGCACTTCATCCACTTGGCCACGTAAGGTGTCGCACAATTTCTCAACGACTTTGGCGGTAAAGCGAATTCCCATCAGTTCATTTGAAATCGCTTCTTGCGCTTTCACGTAAGGCTTGGAGTTGTAGCCATCCTTCTCATACGACTTGCGCATCTTGTCGAAGTTGGTAGAGATAACAGCAAATTTTTCCAGCGAATCGCGTTTGAGTTGCTCTAACTGCTCAGCTGAAAAACCAGCAGCGCCGCCGTTAGAGTTATCTTCTTCTTCACCCTCTTCGCCTTCTTCATCTTCTTCATCCTCGTCTTCTTCATCAGCCACGGCTGATTTGATGACAGGTGTAGGAATAGGCTCATCAACGGCGTTCGGATCTACTAAACCATCAACGACTTCATCGATCTTGGCTTCGTCTTTGGAGATACGATCTGCCATGGCGAGGATTTCAGAAATCGTCATCGGGCATGCTGAGATCGCCTGAATCATATCTTTGAGGCCGCCTTCGATACGCTTGGCGATTTCGATCTCACCTTCGCGCGTCAACAACTCGACGGTACCCATCTCACGCATGTACATACGAACCGGATCGGTCGTACGGCCAAAATCAGAATCGACTGTTTGCAACGCCGCTTCTGCAGCGGCATCAGCGTCATCATCGTTGGCAACAGTTGCTACGTTATCTGACAGTAGCAAGGCCTCTGCGTCCGGCGCTTGCTCATAGACTGCAATGCCCATGTCATTGAAGGTACCGATAATGCCTTCGATGGCTTCCGGATCAACAATATTTTCAGGCAGGTGATCGTTAATTTCTGAGTGCGTTAAAAACCCACGATCTTTACCTAGTTTGATCAGTGTTTTAAGTTTTTGACGACGACGCTCGAGCTCTTCTTCAGTGGCCTCGGAATCAGCTGCAAACGCATCTTTAAGAAATTGTTTTTCTTTGGCCTTACGATCCTTGGCGCGCGCTTTGTCTGCGGCTTTGAGTTCTGCACGCTCGACGGCGTTGAGTGCTGCGACTTCTTCGTTCTCAGGCTGAAAATCGCGCGGCTTACGACCACGACGACCAGGCACTTTGATGCCAGGAAGGATGTAGCCCGAGGTATCTATTTCCGCTAATGCAGCGGCATCGGTCGTTTGTTTGACCGACATAATTTTTTGATCGGACTGGGTAGCCGTATTGGCGATAGAAGCTGGCTTGACGACTTCTGCCGGCTTTTTTGCTAAAACGTTTGCATCTGGTTTCTTGGATGTCACG
>CANGFL010000144.1 GCA_947453015.1 Oxalobacteraceae bacterium
TGCGTTCGGACTCGACCACAACCATCAATGGCAAGGTGGGTTATCGCGTTAGTAAGGATACAAAAATCGAGTTTATTGGTTTTAACCTGCTCAATACACAAAGCTCGGCGATTGATTATGCCGTTGACTCTTACACTGGTGTTGGTGGTACTTCGAATACGACGGGCCCATATCGTGTATTTCACCCGATTGAATCACGAACATTTAGAGTAATGCTGATTACTCGTTATTGATTAAATTCAGATCTATTTTTTACAAGAGTAACGTAACTATGCTGTGCTACTCGAAGTAGCGCAGCATGTTTTATCTTAGGTGCGAGCTTCTTTTGCAGGCGGCGTACCTTCTGGGTCGCCAGTTGGTGGGCGTTTATGTCCACTTAATGTGGAGTCGACTCGAATAGTTTGATTTTTTATACTATCAACCCATCGCGATAATTTTTCTTGATCGTGCTGTGGCACTATACGCTGCGCAAATTCCTCCTGAATACAGTTTTCCATCTGAGGAGCGAACGCTATGGCTAACACTTTATCGAGTTCGACTGAATTTTGCCATTGCCGTGATTGTCGGGCTAGGTTAATTGTCGTAGACCATGCCGTGCTGATGAACTGGCACGTTGAGATATGAAGACCTAGTTCTATTTGTAATAAATTAGTTAGCTCATCGGCATGGACCGCGCGCAGATTGCTGCGATTTTCGAATTTTCGTAACCAAGCGACGGGGTTCACACAGAAACTGCTTAAAGGACTTGCTGCATTACTTAACTCGTCGTTAATTAAAGAAACACAGTGACTGTATAAGCTTGGTTCACTTGCTTCATTTGAATCAAGTGAGGAAAACTTTTTATGAAATAAATTATTAGTGAGATGCGTAAGAAACCGATTCGCGTCACTGAGTGAATGAGGTGACACATGCCACTCAACACACCACTGAGCCGCCTGACTCCAGATTGTAGCGATAGATTCGCTAATGTGAAAAGGGATACCGATATCAGCAATTAATTTATTTGTCATGAAATTTTTTAAACTATGTTTTATTGGACATAAATTGTTGCAATCAATAAAAAATTTCAAGGTTAGTGAATGCTTAAGTTGAGTAAATTTTTCATTAGTAAAACGGATTGTTTCCTCTAGCAGCTGAACTTTTTGTTCCTGTTGTTTTTCATGCGTAAGTTTCATCCATTGCTGATCAGGTTCTGTATGCTCAGAATTTCTTATAACTAAGTGGGTATTAGTTGATAGTTTCTTAAGATTGTTGGATAAGACAAATGCAGTCAATAATTGTTTTTCCATCTTGGTTAGTGATAATTCGAGCGCATGTAATCTCTGCAGTTCATCGCGCGATGATTCGATGACAGACGGATAAAAACCTAGAGTTGCGATTGGTATCGGGTTTTCACAATTTTCAAAAAAATTAATTAAGAAGTTTTCTTTTGAATAGTCTGTAGATGAAAAATTGCACAAGGGACAAGTCGTTACGAGTAAGTCGAGTAGCTCCCATGGTTTTTTTTCATAAATAAAAGCATCATCCCAAAGCGTATTTTCTGTGGCATTGTATTTTTCTATGGACGATCCACTAGCCAACAATAGAGCGACACTCGATGCTTGTTTGGTTTTTATAGCTAAACCCAAGGGAGAGTTGGTCGTGCCATCGTCGCGATCAAAACAGTGATGAGGAGTGATCAACCTCAAGCATTCCAGGCTGGCTCCGTTTTTTAAAGCGATGGCAAGAATCGCATACTCATCATTGTTCGAAAATTTTAATTGAGCTTGGTGTTCTAATAGCAGCTTAATGGTTGGGGCATCCCCTTTTTTACAAGCGAGCGCAAGAGGGAGGCATTCTCCAATAGTTTGGTCGGCGCCTCCTGCTAGTAAGAGTGACGCAATTTCATGGTTGCCTGCAGCCGCTGCAATCATGAGCGGTGTGATCATGGCACCGGTCAACTCATGGTTATCACCAAATATCGAGCACAGCTCACTTTCATCCATTTTTGTGGTGCATACATTCGGTTTGGCGCCATACTCTAAAAGTATGCCAACAACTTTTGTTGAACTACCTATGACTGCATGATGCAATGCGGTTTTTCCGTCGGCATCGCACGAGAATACATCCATGTCTGCAAGGTTGATAAGCGGGTCTATTAGTTCTTCACTTCCTGCCGCTGCCGCTATCATCAGGATATCAATCCCATTTTTTGGAACTTCTGGTATTTCTATTCCACGCGCCATCAAGATGGGTATAGCATGCATCTGCCTTTTGCGAACAGCAATAACCATCAAATGATTATCATACGACTCGTAGTAATTTATTTTTGCTCCATCACTGATCGCGCGATCGACCAACATAGCCATTTCATTAGCATTAGCATAGGAGATAGTATTGATTAGATGCTTGGTTGCATTTTTGAATTGCATTACTTGCGTATTAGTCGCTTGGTTATCTAGCGGAAATCTCTGGTAGACAGAATTGATTTTTGGGATCATGAGGGAACAGAAATAATTAAAAGGGCCAATGAAGGATGAATAGCCCCAGCTGAGTAGCACCCAGCGACATTCTGTTCCGAGAAGAGTTACTTTATTTTATTCTGCGCCTAATTGCTCGAGTTCTTCGTTTAATTGCAGCCACTCTGATTCCATGCGTTCTAATTGCAACTTACTATTAACTTGTGCGTCTAACAATGATTTCAATTCATCTTTGCGAGTGGCATCGTAAATAGTTGCATCTGCCATTGAATTTTCTATTCGTTCTAATTCTGTATTGATGGAACTCATTTCTTTTTCAAGCTTAGCTAGTTTTGCCGCTAAAGGTTTTTTAAGCGCGGCTAGTCGTTGTCGTTCTTGTGCGCTCAGTTTTTTCTGATCGCTGCGCTCGACTTTGGTTGGCGCGATTGCGGTCGGTACTTCTGTTGGTATCGCTGCTGGTGTCGCCGTCGATATTGGAGCATTCCGAGCTGCATTTTGGGCAGCCAGTTTAGATTTCATCATCCAGTCGCGGTAATCATCCAGATCACCATCGAAGGGAGTCATTTTTCCATCGGCCACAATCACAAATTCATCCGACGTGGCACGTAACAGGTGTCGATCATGTGAGACTAGCAACATGGTGCCTTCGAATTGTGCCAACGCCTCGGTGAGTGCCTCTCGCGTTTCTAAATCCAAATGATTGGTTGGCTCATCGAGTAATAGTAAATTCGGGCGCTGCCAAACAATCAAAGCTAAAGCGAGTCGTGATTTCTCACCGCCAGAAAACGGCGCTATCGGGCTCTTCACCATCTCACCAGGGAAATTGAAGCGCCCTAAAAAATTACGCAATTCCTGTTCGCGTACATCGGGCGCTATGCGTGCCAGATGCATCAGAGGTGAATCATCGGGGCGCAGCATTTCTAGTTGGTGCTGTGCAAAGTAACCAATGACGAGTCCTTTGCCAAATCGGGCTACACCATGCAGTGGCTCGATATCGCCAGCGATTGTTTTAATGAAAGTTGATTTACCTGCGCCATTCACGCCTAACAATCCTATGCGCTGGCCTGGCGTTAACGAAAAATTAATCCCTGCGACTATGCATTTTTCTTCACCATTACTAGCTCGATAACCGGCATCGACATCTTCCAGAACTAGCAAGGGATTAGGTGCTCGCTCTGGCTCACGAAACTCAAAAGAAAACTCAGCGGCAGCACGTAAGGGCGCAAGTTCTTCCATGCGAGCTAAGGCTTTGACGCGGCTTTGTGCTTGTTTGGCTTTGGAGGCTTTGGCTTTGAATCGTTCAATGAAGGAGGTTAGATGAGCGCGTTTACGTTGCTGTTTATCTAATGCCGCTTCCATTAATTCGAGGTGCGCTGCTCGTTGACGCTCAAAGGCACTGTAATTACCGCTATAGCGTTTAAGCTTGCGGTCATCCACATGCACGGTTACGTTCGAGACACCATCAAGGAAATCTCTATCGTGCGAAATAATGAGCAATGTTCCGGGATAGCGTTTTAGCCATTCTTCCATCCAAAGAATGGCATCCAAATCAAGGTGATTGGTAGGTTCATCCAGCAGCAAAAGATCAGAAGGGCAAATGAGCGCCTGCGCTAGATTTAAACGCATACGCCAGCCACCGGAAAAACTCGCTACCGGCATGTCCATTTGCGCTAATGAAAAACCTAATCCATTTAATAATTGCTCAGCGCGTGAGCGTATGGTGTAGGCATCCGCATCCGCTAATTTGCTATGTAGTTCTCCAATATGATTGCCGTCAGCGGCATCGCCTTGTTGTTCAAGTAACTCGAGCTCATGTTCAAGTGTGCGCAAAACGACATCACCATCAATCGCATACTCGATAGCAGGCCTATCCAGTGCGGGCGTTTCCTGAGCGACGTGAGATACGCGCCAGCTACGCGGAAAATCAATACTGCCTAAATCCGGATGCAGTTCATCGCGCAGCATGGCAAACAAGGTAGATTTACCTGAACCATTGGCGCCGATGAGGCCAATTTTTTCACCGGGATTAAGCGTGAGATCGACGGCCTCAAACAGAGACTTGGTGCCACGCATGAGTGACAATTGCTGAAGACGAATCATGTGAAACTAAGCAGACTAAATGCCGCGGTGAGAGGGTGAATAAAGATCACAGCTGATCAGCTGTGAGTAAAAAGACCGAGGCATCGCCCGCGCTAGTGGATAACCAAGTCAAGCCCAGATCATGAAAAGCAGTTTCTGCGTGGGCAAATTCATTGCCAATTTCCACAATCAACAAGCCCTTAGCGGTAAGTCTCTGTTTGGCTTCTTTAACAATGCGACGCACTAAATCCATACCGTCTTTACCGCCGGCTAGTGCCATGTTAGGTTCGTGACGATATTCTGCGGGCAATGAGGCCATCGCAGTGCTGTTTACATACGGTGGGTTAGAGACAATCAAATCATATTTTTTGGCCGGTACTTTGTCATACAGATCCGATTGAATCAGATGAACACGTTTTTCTAACTGATAATCTTCAACATTGCGTTTAGCAACCGCTAGCGCATCGGTGGAAAGATCAACCGCATCGACTTGTGCATTCGGAAATGCATCAGCCAGCATGATGGCCAAACAGCCTGAGCCTGTGCACA
>CANGFL010000145.1 GCA_947453015.1 Oxalobacteraceae bacterium
CTGATGGCCAGCGCTGCCGCGGCTTTGTAGCAAAACCCGGTACGGCAAACTCAGCTTCATCGAATTCCTCCTCTACCTACCGGCGTTCCGCATGAAATATTGGTCGCTTGCACTTGCCATGGTTTGTCTTTGCGGCAGTGCGCGCGCTGCTTTTCAGGCCGCCATGCGTGCGATTGAACGCGGACACTACGCCACCGCCGAGCGCGCCTTACGAAAACCCGCTGCGCAGGGCGATGCTCGTTCCCAGAATAACCTGGGTTTTCTGTATGAGCATGGTCTGGGCGTGACACAAAATTATGTTGAAGCACGTAATTGGTATAGCAAGGCTGCCGAAGGTGGTTTACCCGAGGCGAAATTCAATTTGGCTACGCTGTACCACTACGGTCGTGGCATCTCACAAAACGCTGAATTAGCTGCGCCATTATTTGCCTCTGCTGCTCAGGCTGGCTATGCCGATGCCGAGTACATGCTGGGTGAATATTATCGGAGCGGAATGGGCGGGTTAAAAAAGGATGGCGCGGTTGCCTTGGCATGGTTTCTGCGCGCCTCGCGCAAAGGGCACTCCGGCGCGCAGTTGATGGCATCGTCAATTTATCTGAGCGGTGAGGGCTGGCGTAGTGAGCCACGCAAAGCCTTAATCTGGGGCGAACTTGCTCGTGGCAACGGTGAAACCCAAGCCAACGCCATAGTTACTCGGGCCGGCAAGGGCATGAGCCCTGAGAAGCTACAAGAAGCTATGCAAGAAGCTGCCGTGTGCCTGCAAACCGAGTATCGGGACTGTCCCGAATAGCTCAAAAGAGGCAAAAAGCTGCCTGTCGGCTTTTCGTCTGCCGCTTTAGCGGTTGACGTTTTCCTCCCCCCGGCAAAGTGCTGCCGACTCGACATGCCGCCTCAAAACCCGCATGTTTCCTCACTAAAACATCTGGCACGAGGATTGCTATAAAGAAAGCAAATAGTGTTTTCTAAGGCAATCAACGTGACGACTCTTACTCAAACTTCGCATCCAGCACTTTGGCTCGATCCTAAATCCTCCGTGGGTTCGGTCGAGCGTGAACAACTGCTTGAAGCCGGCCTTCAACTTTTGCCAGTGGCAACGCTGCAAGACTTGAAACTGGGTCTGGCTCGCGCGCGATTAGTTGTCATACGCCTGATGGGTGACACTGGCTTGTTGGAAGAAGTGCGCAAGCTCACACAAGCTTTTGGTCATGCGATTCCGGTTCTTTGCCGCGTCGAACGTAATCAGTTCGAGTTGGGCATAGAAGCCATGCGCCGCGGTGCTTATCACGTGCTGTCAGCCGATGATTGGTCGGTGGATGCTTGGCGCTCGGCGCTGGCACTGGCACCAACGCGGAATGAAGTCCCTAAGAATAGTCCACAGACGTTTGTTTTCGTTGATCCAGTGAGTCAGCATTTGCTCGAGTTAGCGCGACGTGTAGCGCAGACACAAGTGTCAGCGTTGATCGTTGGCCCAACCGGTGCAGGTAAAGATGTGCTGGCGCGTGTGTTACATGATGCGTCGCCACGTCGCAATGGTCCGTTCGTTGCGATGAATTGCGCGGCCTTGCCAGAAAATCTGATTGAAGACATGTTGTTTGGTCACGAGAAGGGCGCATTCACCGGTGCGTTGAAAGAGCATCGTGGTTTGTTTGAACAAGCACAGGGCGGTACTATATTTTTAGATGAAATCGCTGAGATGCCGTATCACCTGCAAACAAAATTACTGCGCGTTCTGCAAGAACGCAAGATCACTCGCTTAGGTGGCAACGCACCGGTTGAACTTGATGTGCGACTGGTAGCTGCGACCAACAAAGATTTACGCGAAGCGATTAGCAGCCGCGAGTTCCGCGAAGATTTGTATTTCCGTATTAGCGCATTCAAATTATCCGTAATGCCGTTGCGTGATCGTCCTGGCGATATTCTGCCTTTAGTCTCCCAATTTTTATCGAACTATGGCCCAGATGATCGTCAAATCAGACTCTCTGAGCGCGCTGCTGAAATGCTGCAGCAATACAGCTGGCCCGGCAATGTTCGTGAATTACAAAACGTTGTTCAACGTGCGCTGGTGTTATCAAACAGCGACATGATTGATGAAGCCGATCTCATGTTTGATGAGTGGGAATCGCACGCAGCTGAACCGAATAAAGCAATTGAATTGTTATCTGCTCCTGCAACAGCTGAAACGACATCAGCTACGGCGATTGAAGATGGTGCATTGTCAACGGCAGTTAAAAGTAGCGAATACCAAGCCATCATGGCAGCGATTCGTTCTAGTAGTAATCGTTCAGAGGCTGCAAAAAAACTGGGTATTAGTCCACGTTCATTGCGTTACAAGATGGCGCAGTTTCGTGATCGCGGTTTGCCATTGCTAGCGGCAGCGTAAGTCGGAGGTACTGAGACATGATCAATAAAATTAATAGCCAAGCCAATATCGATTCGATGTTGGCAGCTATGCGCCAGTATCAAGTCGACGCTGCAGGGAAAAATACGCAGCCGGTGTTAGCACCACCCACAGCAGAGATAGGTAAGCCGACCTTTGGTGATGCGATCAAAACGGCAGTGGTGCAAACCAACGAAGTTCAGGAATATGCGAGCAGCCTGCGTGAAGCCTATGACCGTGGCGAAGATGTACCACTGACCGATGTCGTGCTGGCGATGCAGAAATCATCACTGGCTTTTGAAGCGACTCTGCAGATACGTAACAAAGTGCTCAAGGCCTACGAAGACATATTGAACATGCCGGTATAAGCCAGCATGTGATTGAAATAGTAAACCGTTTATTTTGAAATAGAACAGCCAACCTCTTAGAGAGTAGAACATGGCCGAAGCGACAATGAATGGGGGATTGCCCCCACAACTGCCTACAGGACAGGCCGCCGGTGCGGGTGATACCGCAACTGGCGCATTACCTATGCCCAATCCTGGACAGCTGCCTGGCGCCCTAAGTGGCGTATCGGGTGGCATGAATCAGTTTAAGAGCTGGGCAGATAATCTGATCAAACAGCCGGCCGTACGTCGTGCGCTACCTGCCATCGCGATACTGGTGATTCTTTTGATCGCAGCGATGAGCTTTCAGTTTTCGCAGACAACGCCATATCGTTCCATCATGCCAGGCATGACCGAGACTGATAAACAGGCAGCGATGGAAGCCTTGAAAGCCGCTGATTTCAAACCAAAAATTGATACCAGTAGTGGTCAGATTACCGTTCCAGAAGGTCGTTATCACGAAGCGCGTATTTTCTTGGCGGGTCAGGGCATCCCTAAAGAAGCGCAGCCTATCGGCATGGATTCATTAAAAGATAAATCCTCCATGACCACCAGTCAGTTCATGGAACAAGTTCAGTACAACTCTGCTATCGAGCAAGAGCTGGCACGTAGCATTATGCAGATTTCCACCATTAAATCAGCGCGCGTGCATTTGGCTTTACCTAAACAAAGCGTGTTCGTGCGCGAACGAGCAACGCCTAAAGCATCCGTTGTTGTGACTCCGCACTCCGGTCGGGGCGTTACAACATCGCAGGTAAAAGCGATTGTTCATCTCATTTCGTCTAGTGTTCCTTATCTCTCGCCACAAAATGTATCGGTGGTAGATGATCAGGGTAATTTGATGACCGAAGAAAATCCGGTGGATGCAGCGATGGGTTTGACAGTCGCGCAAATGTCGCACAAGCAGCGTACTGAAGAATCGTATCGTCAGCGCGTTACCGAATTGTTGGCACCCGTCGTAGGTGAGGCGTCGGTAAAAGCAGAAGTTAACTTAACACTGGATTACACCACGGTTGAAACCACGACCGAAGATTTTGATAACAAAGATAAGGGCGTTAAGCCACGTTCAGAAGCGTTGACGACTGAGCGTAAATATAAGATCGATCCCGAAGGTATTCCTGGTGCGATGACTAACTCGCCACCACCGGACGCCGATTTGACGACGGATACGAATTCAAATGAACGTAAGCCGGTCAATAACGAAGTCGTGACAACACGTGCGACACGTAACTTTGAAATGGATCGTTCGGTTCGTCATGTGAAAAATTCACAAGGTGCGATTGAGCGTGTCACGGTTGCGGTTGTAGTGGCTGAACGAGCAGCGCCACAGCCTGCTGATGGCAAAGGATTTGGCCCTGGTGTGCCAACCACGATCCCGTATTCGAAGGAAGAGTTAGATCGTATGCTGCAATTGGTGCGTAGCGCGGTGGGTTATAACGAAGCTCGTGGTGACGTGGTCACTGTGGCGCCAGCACGTTTTGAAACGCTGGCACCTGAACCACCGAAGGCTTGGTATGCCGATACGGATTTGCAGAACTTCATTAAAATTGGTGTGGCTGCGCTCGTAATGATCGTATTCCTGCTGGCAGTAGTACGTCCGATGGTGAAAGGCCCGACGATCAACCAAATTCTGGGACCCGCTGGACCTTCCGCAGAAGATCTGAGGCGTGCTGAAGAAGCTAGACTGGCTGAAATTGCCAAAGCGGTTGAAGATGCTAAAGCGGCTGAGACGGCTCGTATGGAAGAGCAATTCAGATTGGCAGAAGAAGCGCGCTTAGCAGAAGAAGCACGTTTGGCAGAGTTGGCGCGGTTGGCAGAAGAAGCACGCTTGGCAGAAGAAGCACGTTTGGCAGAGTTGGCACGCTTGGCAGCAGAAGCGGCAGCGGAAGAAGAGCGTCTGGCAGCCGAGGCCGCAGCAGAAGAAGAGCGCTTGGAAGCAGAAGCGGCGGCAGAGGCCGCAGCCGCAGACGAGATCGAGATGGAAGAAGGCGAGTCGCTGGAAGAAATGAAAGCGCGTATGCAATCAATGAAACCGAAGAAGCCTACTTTCACAGCTGATATGCTAGACACAGCAAACACGTACGATGACAAAGTCGCATTGATTCGTATGCTAGTGGCGCAAGAGTCAGGTCGCGTTGCATTGGTACTGAAGAACTTGGTCAAAAACTAAGCGGTTGACCAACTAAATAACTAACGGGGAATCACATGGCAGAACCTAAAAAAGTAGCAGAGCCTAAAGCCGCCGAAGCAGCACCACCGGTGGCAGTAGCAGAGGCTGATGCTAATCCTATGGATGAGA
>CANGFL010000146.1 GCA_947453015.1 Oxalobacteraceae bacterium
CGACCACGCCGGCCACCGACAGGCGCAGCCTGAACAGTTGTAGTTCGCGTTCGGTATCTTTAATTTCTGTCATTGCTGGCCGTGTCGAACGGTCTGTGTTTTACGTGCGGTGATGTGATTAGATTGGGCGTGTTTCATCGCGATCCACGGCGCGTCGTTGCGGCGCTAGTAATAACCAACAAACGACGGGCCAGATGATGGTGGCGACGATGCTTTGTGCGAAATACAGCCAGCCCGGAAATTTACCCGTCACGGCCAGTTGTATCAGCATTTGTACGATTTGCATTACGACTAATAAAGGTAATACATGTAGCGCCTGCACTGAAGGTCGAAACCAAAGCACGCGGCGATGAATAGTAATCGCGAAATACGACAGCAGTGTGTAGGCCAGTGCGTTTTCACCGAGCAGTGAAGCACTGTGCACATCCATCACCAAGCCCATCAAGAATGCAATGCCGATACCGACTTTGCGCGGTTGGTAAATGCTCCAGAAAATTAAGGTCAGCGCGACAAAATCAGGCACCCAACCCCAACCGCCCCAAGGGAATAAATTCATGAAAAACGCTGCCACCAAACTAAAGCCGATAAAGGCTGGATTGACGGGCAGCAGAATGTGGTCGCGATCAATCATGGGGCTTCCGGATCTTTGTGTCGTTTGCGGGCGTCGGTTTGAATCGGTGCTTCCACGGGTGGTGGAGGTGCAGGCATTTGTTTAGCATCGGCCAGCAAAACTAACAGTTGACGATGGCGGGCGATTCCTGCAGTCGGTTGCAACAGAATCCGTGCAAACGCATCGGAGGTTTTTGCATCGACTGACACCACCGTTGCGACCGCCAAGCCGGTCGGATACACACCATCAATACCTGAAGTCAGCAACACGTCGCCGCGTTGAATATCGGCATTCGATGCCATGAAACGTAATTCAAGTACACCTGTCTGACCACGCCCATACGCCACGCTACGCACACCACTGCGCAACACCTGAACCGGTATCGCATGGTCTTTGTCGGTGAGCAGTGTTACTTCAGATGTGAATGGGAAAACACGAGTGACTTGGCCAATCACACCCAGATCATCAATGACGGGTTGGCCAGGCTGAATCTGATGACTAGATCCGCGATCAATAATGACCTTGCGCGAAAAAGGATCGCGCGCGTCATACAAAATTTCACTCATCACTGACTTCAAGGTCAGGCGCTCAGAAGCAGCGAGTAGTTTTCGCAAGTGAGCGTTCTCGGCCAGTAGTTCTTGGCTCTGCTGTAATTGCTGCGCATTCAAAACCTGCTGCTCGCGCATGCGCTCGTTGTCGGCTTTTAGCGTGGTGAGTGAAGTGAAATAATCGCTGGTGGCAAAAATCGCATCACGCGGCAGCATAGCTACCACCTGCAAAGGATAGAGTGCAGCGCCGACTACTTGCCGCACGGCCGATAGTGCTTTTAGACGCGAATCGGCCATGAGCAACCCCACGGCAATCAGCGCAAAAAACAGCATCTTCGCGCGCGCCGAGGCACCTTGCTTAAACAGTGGTGGTGGGGTGTATTCCATCAGAGTGAAACTTTAAACCAATTGAAGGCAATTAGTGCAGGCTGGAAATACAACTGTGTGCTGACCCGCCCACCTCCCCGAAGTCCGGGAAGCAGGCCAGTGGCTTTGCAAAGGGGTCGGGGAGTGCGGCTGAGAGAGCGGAACGGATAGCCGACGCGCATTTACTCGTAGGAGAAGAGGGAACCGAGTTTATCCATGCGCTCGAGTGCCATGCCTGAGCCGCGCACCACGCAGGTCAACGGGTCTTCGGCCACCAAAACAGGCAAGCCGGTTTCTTCCATCAACAAGCGATCGAGATCGCGCAACAAGGCGCCACCGCCGGTCAGCATCATGCCTTTTTCGGCGATGTCCGCACCCAGCTCTGGTGGAGTCTGTTCCAACGCGTTTTTAACGGCTGAAACGATGCTGTTAAGTGGATCAGTCAGCGCTTCCAGCACTTCATTGCTGGAGATGGTGAAGGAGCGTGGAATACCTTCAGAGAGGTTACGGCCCTTTACTTCCATCTCGCGGACTTCGGTGCCAGGGAATGCGGATCCGATTTGTTTTTTGATGGTTTCAGCCGTCTGCTCACCAATCAACATGCCGTAGTTGCGTCGGATGTAGTTAACAATCGCTTCGTCAAATTTATCGCCACCCACACGGACCGAGCCTTTGTAGACCATGCCGCCCAGCGAAATGATGCCGACCTCGGTGGTACCGCCACCAATATCCACCACCATAGAACCGGTCGCTTCCGAAACGGGCAGGCCAGCGCCAATAGCAGCAGCCATCGGCTCTTCAATCAGAAATACCTGGGAGGCTCCGGCGCCCAGTGCCGACTCACGAATCGCGCGTCGCTCAACCTGAGTTGAACCGCAGGGAACGCAAATAATGATGCGCGGCGAAGGCTTGAACAGCTTGGTATCGTGAACCATGCGGATGAACTGCTTAAGCATCTGCTCGGTGACGGTAAAGTCGGCAATCACGCCGTCTTTCATAGGGCGAATGGCTTCGATATTGCCAGGCACCTTACCCAACATCTGCTTGGCCTCTTTACCGACCGCCTGAATATTCTTTTTGGCGTTTGGACCGCCTTGCTGGCGAATCGCTACCACGGAGGGCTCATCCAGAACGATCCCCAGTCCGCGAACATAAATCAAGGTATTCGCGGTACCCAGATCAATGGCGAGATCGTTCGAAAAATAGCTGCGGAGGAATCCAAACATGTAATCGTGTCCTTATGCGCCGGAATTTGAAAATACCGGCTGAGAAATTGCCCATCTACTGCGAAAACACTGTCCTGCCGGGGAGATGAAGCTCGCCACTGGCGCCGTGTGTCTGAATCACTGAGGCCAATAACGTTGGTTTGCCCGACGATACGGCACAATGCCGCCGATACCGTTTAGCAGGACGCGTTAGCGGCCTTTAACCCAACATTCTACCTTATAATGCGGTGCAAATTGGCTGTCAGAAACGCTAAAAAATGAAATGATTAGCGTTCTTTCTTGCCCGAAACCCTAGCTTGGCGCTGTTCTCCATTTTTTAATCCCCGCACCGCACATCAAACGACGACCCGCCTCATGTCCCTGACCCTAGATGATATCGCCCGCCTATCCAAGCTGGCACAACTGGACCTCAATGGTCAGCAAGCCGATGATGCACTCGACAAGTTGAACAGCATTTTTGCTCTGGTCGAGCAAATGCGCGCCGTCGACACCACAGGAGTCGCCCCATTGTCGCACCCGATTGCTGCCTGGAAGGATGACGTTGCGTTACGCTTGCGCGAAGACAAAGTCACGGAACCTAACCGCCGTGATGACTATCAAAAGCCGGCTCCAGCGACACAAGACGGTTTGTATCTCGTCCCGAAGGTCATTGATTAGCCCCTCCCCGCCGCCGCGAACTAGCGGCGCGGCTCATTTTCACGGCAGCTCATTCGTTCATGCATAAGCACACACTGACAGAACTTTCCGCGCAGCTGAAAAGTAAAAAAATTTCAGCCGTCGAACTAGCGCAGCTCTATCTGCAGCGCATTGCCGCTAGCGAGCTGAATGCGTTCATTAACGTCCAGCCTGAATTCACTCTGGCGCAAGCCAAAGACGCTGACGCACGCATTGCTCGCGGCGATGTCACCGCGCTTACCGGTCTGCCGATTGCGCACAAAGATATTTTCGTGACTCGCGACTGGACATCAACCGCGGGTTCCAAAATGCTTTCCGGCTACATCAGCCCATTTGATGCAACTGTGGTGGAACAGTTCCGCAATGCAGGCATGGTGACGCTAGGAAAACTTAATTGTGATGAATTCGCCATGGGTTCATCCAACGAAAATTCATTTTTCGGCGCAGTTAAAAATCCCTGGGACACCACAGCCGTACCCGGCGGATCATCGGGCGGATCCGCTGCAGCTATCGCTGGCGGCCTCGCACCTGCTGCCACCGGCACTGATACTGGCGGCTCGATCCGTCAACCCGCTGCACTGTGTGGCATTACTGGCATTAAACCCACCTATGGCAGCGTGTCTCGCTATGGAATGATTGCCTTTGCCTCGTCACTCGATCAAGGCGGCCCGATGGCATGGACCGCAGAAGATTGCGCGCTGCTGCTCAACTCGATGATTAGTTTTGATCAGCGCGATTCGACATCGATAGAACGCGCACCGGAAGATTTTTCGCGTCATCTATCTGACTCGATCAAAGGATTGAAGATAGGCGTACCCAAAGAATATTTGGGTACAGGGCTAGCCAGCGATGTTGCTGATGCCGTGCAAGCCGCATTAAAAGAATATGAAAAGTTAGGCGCCACCTTAGTCGAGATTTCACTACCCAAAACCTCACTAGCGATTCCTGTGTATTACGTGATCGCACCCGCCGAAGCGTCGTCTAATCTTTCGCGTTTTGATGGCGTGCGTTACGGCCATCGAGCAAAAAATTACACCGACCTATCCGACATGTATTGCAAGACACGCGCGGAAGGATTTGGTGACGAAGTTAAACGACGCATTTTGGTTGGCGCTTACGTGCTCTCACACGGTTATTACGATGCCTATTATTTGCAGGCGCAAAAAATTCGTCGTTTGATTGCACAAGATTTTCAAGAAGCTTTCAAACAATGTGATGTGATTATGGGTCCCGTAGCACCTACCGTTGCATGGGATCTTGGATCGAAAGTCAATGATCCGGTGGCTAATTATTTGGCTGACATTTACACACTCTCTACCAGCTTGGCTGGCTTGCCTGGTATGTCGATTCCGGTGGGCTTTGGTCAGGGCGAAAAAAATTCGCGTCGCCCCGTTGGCCTGCAATTGATTGGTAATTATTTTACTGAAGCTAAATTACTCAACATCGCACATCAGTATCAGCTTGCGACAGATTGGCACAAGCAGCGACCTACACAGAATTAAAGGAATCCTTATGCAATGGGAAGTCGTGATCGGGCTGGAAACACATGCACAGCTCACCACCGAATCCAAAATTTTCAGTGGCGCGTCCATCGCTTTCGGCG
>CANGFL010000147.1 GCA_947453015.1 Oxalobacteraceae bacterium
ATGGAGTTACGCGCTAAGTACACCTTGTTTGCCGAAGGCGCGCGCGGCCACTTAGGCAAGCAGTTAATTTCTGCGTATCGATTAGATGAAGGTCGTGATCCGCAAACCTATGGCATAGGCCTCAAAGAGCTTTGGGAGATCGATCCGGCAAAACATCAGCCTGGTCTTGTGATTCACACCGCCGGTTGGCCACTCGACTCTGACACCTATGGCGGTTCATTCCTTTACCACTTAGAAAATAATCAAGTCATGGTGGGCTACGTCGTTGGTCTGGCGTATCAAAATCCTTATCTATCACCCTTTGAAGAATTTCAGCGCTACAAAACGCACTCCGCCATACGAGGCTTTTTCGAAGGTGGAAAACGTGTCTCTTATGGCGCGCGCGCCATTACCGCAGGCGGCATTCAATCACTGCCCAAGCTCACCTTCCCAGGAGGCGCACTCATAGGCTGCGATGCTGGATTTTTGAATGCGAGTCGTATTAAGGGTAGTCACACCGCCATGAAATCCGGCATGCTTGCTGCAGATGCAGCGTTTGATGCTTTAGTCGCTGAACGTGCGCAAGATGAACTTACGGCCTATGCCACTTCCTTTGAAAAATCGTGGTTACATGAAGAATTGCATGTCGCGCGTAACTTTAAACCTTGGATGAGCAAAGGTTTATATACCGGCGCGCTGATGGTAGGGATCGATCAATTAGTCTTACGTGGTAAAGCGCCATGGACATTGCACCATACGCATGCAGACCACGAAATGCTCAAACCTGCTTCAGAGTGCGAACCTATCATTTATCCTAAACCGGATGGCAAACTGACCTTTGATCGTCTGTCGTCGGTATTCATATCCAATACCAACCACAACGAACATCAGCCGGCGCATCTCACCTTAAAAAATCCAGCCGTACCGGTTGATATCAATCTCGCGAAATACGCAGGCCCTGAATCTCGCTACTGCCCGGCCGGAGTGTATGAGTATATTAACGACACGAACGGCGATCGATTACAAATCAATGCGCAAAACTGCGTGCATTGCAAAACCTGCGATATCAAAGACCCGACTCAAAATATTGTGTGGGTGACGCCCGAAGGTGGTGGTGGTCCAAACTATCCAAATATGTAATCAAGGTTAGTAATTTATCGTGACCACACCGGATGAAGTTTCAGTTGAATCGCATGAGCCTCCCGCCTCAGTGTCGCTAGCTGAAGCATTTCGCTACTGGTTAAAATTAGGTTGCATTAGTTTTGGTGGTCCCGCGGGTCAAATCGCGCTGATGCATGCTGATTTAGTTGAACGTAAGCGCTGGATTTCAGAACGTCGCTTTCTCCACGCGCTTAATTACTGCATGCTGTTACCCGGCCCTGAAGCCATGCAGTTAGCGGTCTATATCGGATGGCTAATGCATCGCACAGTCGGCGGCATCATGGCAGGCGCATTGTTTGTGCTGCCGTCATTGCTGATGTTTATCGGGCTTTCATGGTTGTACGTGGCGTTTGGTGATTTACCCGTCGTGGCCGGAATTTTGTTTGGCATCAAACCGGCCGTCGTCGCCATCGTACTTTCAGCAGCCTGGCGTATCGGTTCACGCACGCTTAAAAATCGCTGGTTAATCGGCATCGCTGTACTCGCTTTTATTTCTATCTCTGTATTTCAGCTGCCATTCCCGCTCATCATTGGTGTAGCTGCGTTGATAGGCTTTATTGGCGGTCGCGTTATGCCGGATTTTTTTCAACCCGGCGGCAGTCATCCATCAAGCAAAGTAAGGTTTGGTCCCGCGCTTATCGATGACAACACACCACCACCAGCGCATGCCGCTTTCAGTCGTCGCAAACTACTGCTGACCAGTGCGATAGGCATAGTCATCGCTGTCACCGGCATGGCCTTACTTTATCTACTGCTAGGTGAAAAAAATCCCCTGTCTCAAATGGCGTGGTTTTTTACTAAAGCAGCGCTACTTACCTTTGGTGGGGCCTATGCGGTACTGCCTTATGTGTATCAAGGCGCGGTCACTACGTTTCAATGGCTCACTCCTGATCAAATGATGGATGGTTTAGCTTTGGGTGAAACCACACCCGGCCCACTGATCATGATCGTTGCCTTCGTCGGTTTTATCGGCGGCTGGACCAAAGAAATTTTTGCCAACCTCTCCCTGTTCGGGCCAATCGCCCTCTTTGCCTCGGGCACCGCGGGCGCTTTGGTTGCCACCTTTTTTACCTTCCTCCCCTCATTCATCTTTATTTTGGCGGGTGGGCCTTTGGTTGAAGCGACTCGCGACAATATCCGTTTAACCGCGCCGCTGACAGCGATTTCTGCCGCTGTCGTGGGTGTCATCACCAGCTTGGCTGTTTTTTTTGCTGATCAGGTCTTTCATATTTCGCAGCCGCTCAGTCAGTGGGATAGCGCCTCCATCGCCATCGGGCTAGCCGCTGCTATCGCGCTGATGCGCTATAAAGTCAGTGCGACGCGGGTGATCGTCGCCTGTGCGGTTGCCGGCCTCGTGGTATCTTACGTGCCCTGGTGGTAGCCTCACATTACGTGGGGCGCCGAATACCCGCATCACCGTCGTAGTTAACTCACATGACCGAGCGCATCATTCCCGTAGCCGACCTGCGTTATCTGCATGCCGTGCCCCATATCCCAGACATACTGACTCCCGCTACCGGTTTGCTGTCAGATACACTCAGTCGACCTTTGCGTGATTTGCGTATCTCAGTGACCGACCGCTGTAACTTTCGCTGCGTGTACTGCATGCCAAAAGAAGTATTCGACACCAGCTATCAATTTTTACCGCACAGCTCCCTGCTGTCGTTTGAAGAAATTACCCGCATCGCGAAAATTTTTATTGCCCATGGCGTAGAAAAAATTCGTTTGACCGGCGGTGAACCGCTACTAAGAAAAAATATAGAAAAGCTGATCGAAATGCTGGCTGTGCTGACCACTGTTGATGGCAAGCCACTCGACCTCACTATGACCACTAACGCGTCATTGCTAGGTAAAAAAGCACAATCACTTAAAGATGCTGGCCTTAAACGCGTCACCGTCTCACTCGATTCACTCGACGACGCTACCTTCAAACGGATGAACGATGTCGATTTCCCGGTCACCGATGTACTCGACGGAATTGCGGTTGCTAGTCAAGTCGGACTCGGCCCTATCAAAGTCAACATGGTGGTTAAAGGTGGCATGAACGATCAAGAGATCGTTCCCATGGCGCGCCACTTCAAAGGCAGCGACGTCATCTTGCGTTTTATTGAATACATGGATGTTGGCGCATCAAACGGCTGGAAAATGGATGAAGTTATTCCTTCAGCCGAAGTGGTACGACGCATTAGCGAATCGATGCCACTGGAAGTGGTTGATGCTAACTACACCGGCGAGACCGCCGAGCGTTGGCGCTATGCCGATGGTAGCGGCGAGATCGGCGTTATCTCCAGCGTTACACAAGCGTTTTGCAGTGATTGCAATCGCGCGCGGCTTTCAACCGAAGGCAAACTATTTACCTGCTTGTTTGCCACCGGCGGCCATGATTTGCGCGCACTACTGCGCAACGGCCACAGCGATGCTGAAATCACCTCAGCTGTTTCTCATCTGTGGGCGAAGCGTGATGATCGGTACTCCGAACTACGCACTATCAATACTGAAGGCTTGTCACGCAGCGATCGTAAAGTTGAAATGTCGTATATCGGCGGCTAAGCCGACACACGAATGTCTCAAGCCATTCTCCCCGATCTATCTGATCTACTTGCTCACAACGATCAGCACGATGTGCCGGTTGCCATCATTCAGCAAGTTATAGCACGCTGTATTACACCCTTAAACGATACTGAAACGCTGCCATTAAAACAGGCACTGGGGCGCGTGCTTGCGCAGGATGTCATCTCCCCAATCAACGTACCTTCATACGATAATTCCGCTATGGATGGCTATGCCTTTATAGCGACTGATCTAGCGAATAAACCTGCGAAATTAACTGTTGTTGGCAAAGCCTACGCTGGTCATCCGTATCTATCGGACGTTCGATCAGGTGAATGCGTGCGCATCATGACAGGCGCAGCCATTCCTCGCGGCTGCGATACTGTTATTGCACAAGAGTTAGTGAGTGATGCGACCGATACGCACATCAGCATTGCGCCAAATACAGTAAATGCCGGTAACAACCGCCGACTGGCAGGCGAAGATCTGCGCATAGGATCAGTCGCACTTCACAAAGGTAAACGCTTGTCCCCTGCCGACATCGGTTTACTGGCATCTTTAGGTATCGCAGAGGCTACGGTCACTCGTCGTCCGCGCGTCGCTTTTTTTTCTACTGGCGACGAGCTACGTTCCATCGGTCAAGCCCTCGATGAAGGCTGCGTATATGACAGCAACCGCTACACGTTGCACAGCATGTTAGTCCGTGCACAGTGCGAGCCGATTGATATGGGCGTGGTGAAAGACGACCCCGCATCACTAGAAAAAGCATTACGTGAAGCGTGCGTGCAAGCCGACGTGATCATCACCACCGGCGGTGTATCCGCCGGTGACGCCGATTACACGCGTCAAATGATGGCGCGATTAGGTGACGTATTGTTCTGCAAAATTGCTATGCGCCCCGGTCGTCCTATGGCCTTTGGAAAAATTCAGTGCGATGGGCGTACCGCCGTATTGTTTGGACTACCGGGAAATCCTGTCGCGGTCATGGCGACATTCTATTTTTTGGCGCGCGATGCCATCTACCAGCTCATGGGCGCAAAGCCGCACACACAAACCTTAGTCAAGGTCGCCTGCACGCATGCCATACGAAAAAAACCAGGACGCACAGAATATCAACGCGCCATTGTGTCGACAGATACCAGCGGTAAGCAGCACGTCACACTCACCGGTGCGCAAGGCTCGGGGATTCTTAGCTCCATGTCGGAAGCTAACTGCATGGTGGTGTTAGATCATGATCAAAGCGACGTCGCTGCAGGCGAGCTTGTCGCTGTCTTAGCCTTTGATGGTTTAATTTA
>CANGFL010000148.1 GCA_947453015.1 Oxalobacteraceae bacterium
AAACGCATCAAGCTCACAAAGCGTAGAACCTGAAAAAGGTGGTGGAAAACCATGGAAAGCTGCGCAAGGCGGTGCAGATGCTGCAAAGCGTCCCACGTTGGGTAGCAAAAGATCGCAGCCTAATCTTTTTATAAACATGGACAGTCAGCCTGTAAGTTCGTCGCATACACCACCTGTGGCGCATGACATAAACAGTACTCCCAAGAAGCCAACTACCAGTAGTTCGGCAACGTTGGTACCGCTCTCATTTGCGGAGGCCCCATCCACACCCAAGTCACCAAATAGCAGTTCTAGTGCGACCCAAGCCCTTGCCTCCCCCAAAGCAAGTGAAAAGGGTGCGGTTCATGCCTCTGACCTTCCCCAAGTACTGAGCATGATTATCGATCTCGGAATTCAGAACCACGTCCTTAAACCAGAGAAGTTAGCACTCCTTCTTGTCGCCATAGACAATCAATACGGCAAAAATAAGGGTGATGAAAGAATAAAAACCATGCTTAGAGAGTCGCTATTCATCAGCGATTATCAATCGGCTGCAGGAACGTTCTATGAAAAGTTAGATATTACTAAAAATTATTGTGAGCCATTTATAAATCATCATCTCGATAATCAAAAATTGGATGAGCTACTACAAAAAGTGATGCGTGAATATGACAAAGTGGGAGATAAAGTTACCAAGTTCAGTGAGAATTTGCGTGCAGTGGAACAAATTAACCACCCGGAGATCGTGGCCTTGATGAGGCCGGTGATGAAGTTGGTGGGGGATTATTTTTTTGGCTCAGATATGAAGTTAAAGTCGTCGAAATTTCCAGAACCTATAAAAAAATTACTGCTAGAAATTGATCGTCAAGTAATTGTACAGTTTGAAAAAAATGGTAATGGTGAAATGAGAGAGTTACTGCAGCGAAGGAAAAGTGCATTAATAGGTTTTATTTCTACGTTTTCCTTTATGACTATCTGGGCGCCTAAATTTGCAGCAGATACAAAAAAAAGTGCCGGCTTTTACGCTAAGTTAAGTAGTTATATAAATTCATACCTCGTTAATAAATTGGATTCCTTTGTGATTGATATTTTGATCAATCAGGAACATCAATCAGAAAAAGCAAAAAATCATGTCGGTGATTACGCAAAAGAGCTCAAATTATCTGCTCAGTCAGCTAGCAAGCTTCAATTGCCGGCAGTTGCAAAGGGTGGCGTGCTGAGCTCGATTAAAGGCTTGCTTTCGCCGAGACCGAGTTCAACATCTCATTCCAGTGTCGTATCCAAAGAAGCTGTGTATGAAGAAAGTGTTTTTAATGAAGAAGAAGCGCGAAAGCTCGAGATGCAAAGAAATAGAATTAAGAAGCTTACGAAATTTGCAGAAACGGCTGGGTTTGACAAAATTTCATCGGAATTTTTTATCTTGATAAGAAATAAAATCATTGATCTGAAAGCCAAGGACTACAACGCTTTTACAAAAGATCCTGTTGATTATTGCCATAAGCAATTGGAAGAGTTCAAGATGCTAAAAGGTGAAAAAAATACCGACCCAGAGTTATTTAAAAAAATTGAGCTATCTATCAATTCATATTACGAAAATTTAGAAAGAAAAAATGAAGAAAAAAGATCGTGGCTTAATTCGCCCGTAATGACGCTAGAAGATGGCCCGCACATAAATTCGATTGAAGATGAAAAGGTCGATGAGAAAGGTGGCGCTGCGAAATCATCTGCATCGTTAGGTGAGGTAAAAGCCAGTGCAGATGTTCAGGCTGATTCAATCCAAGTTTCAGAAAAAACAGAATCTGACAGCAGCACATCAGTTGAAACCGAAAAAAGTGATGACTAGGCGCGCGCGTTAATCGTATAAGCTCGGTATCCCATCGGGCCGAGTTTTAAAGCGCTTATGTGACCAGAAATATTCAGCAGGTGCTTCTTGAATGCGCTCTTCAATGAATGCATTCATGAAGCGTGTCGCTTGCTCTATGTCGTCGCCGGGATAGTTTTCCCAAGGTGGGAAAAAACGCACTTCCCAGCCGCGATAATGCGGCTGGAATCGTGTGATGACGGGAATGATCTGGCCTTCGGTCGCCGCAGCCAGTCGTGCCGGTGCAGTCAATGTAGCTGCTGGAATTCCAAAAAATGGTACGAACACTGATTCCTTGCGACCGAAATCCATATCCGGAAGCATCAGGAAAGGTCGTCCACTGCGCATGGCGCGAATGATGGGTTTAATGCCCGCATTGCGCGCTAATAAATTGCGTTCATCCGTAGTAAAGCGCAGCCGACCTTTGCGCAGCGCTTCATCGAACAGCTCACTATGCTGACGTGTATAGATAGAGCATGCCGGTCCCGCCATAGTGATGGCTGTGCCAGCGACTTCAAGACACACAAAGTGAGGGCAAAGATAAATGGTGGGACGTTCTTGCGCTAATTTTGTCGGAACAGCGGGTGTTACTTTGATTAAGCGACGCAGTCGTTCGGGTGAGGCCCACCACAGTATTCCGCGTTCTAAGATGCTGCGAGCATAGCCTTGAAAATGAGCGCGAGCGATTGCAATGCGCTGCTTCTCTGTCATCTTAGGAAAACAGAGGCGCAAATTAGTCAGTGTAATTTGACGTCGTTCTGCGACCGCGATAAATAAAATACTGCCAATAAATTTACCAATCCGCCCCAAGATCGGCAACGGTAGCCAATGCAGTACCCACATAATCGCCAGTAGTAATCTCATGATGCCTGGTCCGAAGATAAAGCCATTACAGGTGGTTGACCTTTAAAGCGGTTGTAACTCCAAAAATATTGTGAGGGGCAACGTGTTATTAAATCTTCCATGGCGATGTTTATGATTTCTGCTTGCTCCTCAGGAGTGCCTATTAATTGCCGTTCAAATGGAACGAAGTGAACAGCATAGCCTCGCCCGAAGGGTAGTCGTTCGGCATATGACAAGATAATCGTCGCTCCACTCATGAGCGCAAGCTTGGCAGGTAGCGTCATGGTGTAAGCAGGTTTGCCAAAAAATTTTGTCCACACACCTTCGCCGGCGCGCGGCACTTGATCTGGCAGCAGTCCGACAGAGCCGCCCTTACGTAGTGTTTTTAGTAGCGTACGAACACCCGATAAATTCGCCGGAGCTAGCGCAAGGCCATCACGCTGACGCGCTTTTTCTAACAAGGGTTCAAGCATGGCCATGCGTGGTGGTCGGTACAGTGCGGTCAGTGGCGCGCGACTAGCGATAACTTGCGCAATGATTTCGAAGCAGCCTAAATGTGGTGTCAAAAAGATTACGCCTTTACCGCTGTCTATGGCCGATTGAGCAATGTGCCACTCGTGTACCTTAGCCGAGCTAAGCACGCGCGATGAATCACCACACCAAATAAACGGAAGTTCTAATAAGTTTTTACCGGATTCCGCAATCGCCTGATGGAGTGCTGGAAGATAGCCTGCTTGCTTTAAATTCAATCGCATACGCTCACGATAGGTGTGCGATGAGGCGTAGGTGAGCCAGCCGGCAGCAGCACCGAGTGCATGCATCAGCGGCAGCGGAAGCCAAGCCAAAATCTGGAATACGCGCAGCAGCATGCGGAGAAGGTAAACGGAGACTTTACTCAAAACAAGAGAGAGGCGTAAAATACCACGAAAGTTTTCACCGCCGAGTTAATCAGACAACTTGCGAGGCGGTCTACAAATTTCGCTAAAGCGTCGCAGGCTCAGGAGATTGCCGCGACACGTTGTCAATCTTTTTTATTAGGGGCTTGCATGTCACACGAATATCTTTTTACTTCCGAATCAGTGTCCGAAGGTCATCCGGACAAAGTTGCTGATCAAATTTCCGACGCCATTCTTGATGCGATTCTTGAGCAGGATCCGCGCGCGCGCGTGGCGGCCGAGACCTTGTGTAATACTGGTCTGGTCGTGCTCGCAGGTGAAATCACCACGTCGGCGAATGTGGACTACATCAAAGTCGCGCGCGACACACTCAAAGGCATAGGCTACGACAACACCGATTTTGGTATTGATTACCGTGGTTGCGCCGTGATGGTTTGCTATGACAAGCAGTCACCTGATATTGCTCAGGGCGTGGATGAAGGCAAAGGTATCGATCTTGATCAGGGTGCTGGTGACCAAGGCTTGATGTTTGGTTATGCCTGTAACGAAACACCTGAGCTGATGCCAGCAGCGATTCACTATGCTCACCGCATCGTTGAGCGTCAATCGCAGTTGCGTAAAGATGGTCGCTTGCCGTGGTTGCGTCCTGATGCAAAATCACAAGTCACACTGAAATACGTTGATGGCAAGCCGGTCTCTATCGATACGATTGTTTTATCAACCCAGCACGCACCAGAAATGGAGCACAAGCAAATTGAAGAAGCCGTCATCGAACAAATCATCAAACCAGTCGTTCCTAAAGAATGGCTCAAGGGCACGCGCTTCTTAGTGAATCCTACCGGTCGTTTTGTTATCGGTGGCCCGCAGGGTGACTGCGGACTCACCGGCCGTAAAATTATCGTGGATACCTACGGCGGCGCAGCGCCTCACGGCGGTGGTGCATTCTCTGGTAAAGATCCTTCGAAGGTTGACCGCTCAGCCGCGTACGCAGGTCGTTATGTAGCGAAAAATATTATCGCTGCTGGCTTGGCGGAACGGTGCCAAATCCAAATCTCGTATGCCATCGGTATTGCGAAGCCAACCTCAGTAATGGTGACTACGTTTGGTACCGGTAAAATCAGCGATGAAAAAATCGAAGCGCTGGTACTCGAACATTTCGATTTGCGTCCTAAAGGTATCGTGCAAATGCTTGATTTGCTGCGTCCTATCTACCGTAAGAGTGCAGCCTATGGTCACTTCGGTCGCGAAGAGCCAGAATTTAGCTGGGAGCGCACTGACAAAGCAGCGGCATTGAAGGCAGCTGCTGGCCTTTAATTAGCGTTGTCTTAGTTTTGCAGGGCAGGTTAGCGATTCGCTGCCTGCCCTTTTTCTTTGGTGCGACGTCGCCG
>CANGFL010000149.1 GCA_947453015.1 Oxalobacteraceae bacterium
AGTTTCAACAAGATCCTTTAGCACAAGCCTATGCACAGCAACAGCTACAACAACAATTGCAGCAACTGAATCAACAACTGGCACCGCAAAATTTTTGGGGAAGTAATTTAGGACAAGGCAATCAACAATTTGCTAGCGGTATCGGTGGCCTGTTTGGTCAATCGGGTATGGGTAGTAATTTAAGTAGCGGAGCAAATCAGCAAGGTTACGGTCAAAATCAACAGCTTCAACAACTTCAACAAATCCAGCAACTTCAACAAATCCAGCAGCTACAACAACTGCAACAGCTGCAGCAATTGCATCAGTTGGCGCATCAACTGTCACACCAGTTATCGCAACAAATCGCACAACTTCAACAACAGCAACAGCAACAGCCTTATCAAGCCTACCAAGGTGGTAGTCAACAAGGGTACTCTGGATCGCAACAGACCCTGCACTGATTGGCAGCATAAACCAGAGCTCCCTGCCGCCTAGCGCGGCAGGACCTATTGATAAGGGGAAAACCATGGTAACTAAACCGGAGTCGTCTGCTAATGAATTCCAAAGCGACACAACTGCTTCATCGGAGGCCAACAGCACACAAAGTGGAATAAGCAATGCTTCTTCCAGTGCCGGATCAAACGGCAGTAAAAGTAGTAAGTCTCGCGAGATGAAACAACGCAAAGGTCGCTTTCTGATAGCACCACGACATCACCATCAAATGCAAATGATGGATTTATCGCCATTACAATTTTCTGCGATCGAACAAGCATTACGCGATAGTCCTGATATAGACATCATTGATCGTGTTGGTCCTAAACATGCTGTGGGCACACTCGCCTCAGGCATGCCTGACTGCACCGCTGTACTGGTGGCTCGCATGACTGATGACAAAGCACGAACGCTGTCGCTGCAGGCACAAGGCCAACTCATTATCGAACGCGATCAACCGTTACAACTGCTCGACGTTAATTCTGCTCAAGCGTCATTGGTCAACTGCAACCTACCCACAACGGGCGCCGCGTTTACTGCTGAATTTCTAGTGCAGGGAAATGGCAATCCGATTAAAGATGCTGAGGTGTGTCTTGTCGGTGGCTTAATTCCCGCCAGCGGTATCACCGATGCTAAGGGTCGCGTTAAGCTCAGTTTGATTGGTGAAAGCGCACAAAGTTTATGCCGCCTAGTTGTGAAACCACGAATGGACTACTGGAGCTTCTGCCAGGAGCAACCTGATGTTAGTAGTACCGAAATCAATGTCATAGGATTACGCGCCCTCTCAGAGTGGCCATCGCTTGCGAATTTTCCTCAGCAACAGCAAATGACGTGGGGACAACGAGCAATGCGTCTGGATCAGCTACCAGCGCATTATCGAGGGCAAGGAATACGCATTGCTCTGATTGATTCTGGAGTCGCGAACACACACCAAGACCTGATGAAAATCACGCGCGGCTATGACGTGATCAACAAAACACACGATACCAGTGGCTGGACCGTAGACACCATTGCACATGGATCTCACTGTGCAGGCGTGATCGCCGGTCTGGATTCAACGACAGGAATACGTGGCTTTGCTCCTGAAGCTGAAATTCATGCATGTAAGCTTTTTCCAGGTGGTCAGATTAGTCAATTGATTGAAGCGCTGGAGTACTGCATAGAAAAACAAATTGATGTCATCAACCTGAGCCTAGGCGGCGCGCTAGCATCTGAAGCACTTGAGCAGCAAATCCTGCGAGCCAAGCAAGCGGGTATTGCGTGTATCGTCGCTGCGGGCAATTCTTCAGGTCCGGTTCAATATCCTGCATCATCACCTAATGTGATGGCTGTCGCAGCGATTGGGCGATTGAATGAATTCCCACCCGATAGTTATCACACGCAAAGCGTCACATCTCACGTCGATGCGAATGGATTTTTTGTGGCACGCTTTAGCTGCTTTGGTCCTGAAGTTGCGGTGTGTGCTCCCGGTGTCGCAATTACCTCATCAGTACCAGAAAATAATTATGCCGCGTGGGATGGCACCTCCATGGCAGCCTCACATGTAGCGGGCTTAGCCGCTTTGGTGCTGGCTCACCACCCTGAATTTCAAGGCTCTGTGGGGCAACGTAGTGCTGAGCGGGTTGAGCGACTTTTTCAAGTCATCAAAATGTCGTGTCGACCCGTCGTTCCCGGCGATCAGGGACGTATCGGTTATGGCCTACCCGATGTTATGCGTGCGGTCGGACTCGCGCCCTCGTATTCGTCACAGATGATGAGCGCTGGCATGAGCGCGCCCATGATGCAGTCACTGGCCAGTACCTATCGCGAGCCACCCCACCTCATGCCACAAACAATGAATCTGGGTTTTGGCTCATTTGATCCTTATGGTCGCTTCAGACCCTTGGTTTCCAGTCCCATGGCTATGCCTGCCGGATATACCTTTGGATTGTGGTGATTTTTTTATCTTGTGTTTGCCTTACTTTGATATGAGGATTTTCATGGAACCCGTGCAACGCGACGTGCATACACATACCCTGTCGTCGCAAGAAACCTATGATCCGAATCGACTACTGGATACCTTGCGCGAACGTATGCATTTAAAAAATGATGCAGCTCTATCAAGAGCGCTGGAAGTCACGGCGCCAGTGATCAGCAAAATACGGCATCGTACGTTGCCGGTAGGAGCGTCTTTATTGATTCGAATGCACGAAGTGACTCAGTTGAGTATTCGTGATCTGCGCGATCTGATGGGTGATCGACGGACACGCTATCGTGTCTCCGACATGCATGGCAAACCGAATAGGACGTCAATGAACTCATGAAGAAAGGGAAGTGCTATTGCTAGCACTTCCCTATTTCATCTGTTTGCCATCGTGAAAATGTCAGATAGGCGATGCGTAATGGGTAATACAGAATATGCAATGCATATTCTTAATGCGTGGTGGTGGGTATTAGAACACCACCAAATCGCGCATGCTTTCGCCTGCGTCGAGTTTGTCGAATCCGCGATTGATATCGTCGAGCTTGAGTCGTTCACCCAACAATTTATTAATCGGTAGCTTGCCACGCAAATACAAACCTATGTAGCGCGGAATGTCACGCGATGGA
Source organism: Oxalobacteraceae bacterium (assembly GCA_947453015.1). Classification (GTDB taxonomy): domain Bacteria; phylum Pseudomonadota; class Gammaproteobacteria; order Burkholderiales; family Burkholderiaceae_D; genus Pernthalerella. Next base: position 3,061 of record CANGFL010000149.1, read on the forward strand.
ATGCATGAACCAATATAGCTGCCTTTAACTGTGCGTTCTTCAGCAACCAAACTGACTTGCTGAATCGGCCAAGTGTGCTGCGGGTGAAACAGGCTAGCTGTAACCGTCGTGCCGCCACGCTTTGTAATGCGATAGGCAAGTTCCATCGCTGGTGTTACACCCGCCATCTCAAACGCGAAATCAACACCACCTTTGGTGTATTCCCTCACCTTTGCTGCGGCATCTGGATCTCGTGCGTTAACGGTAAACGTCGCGCCTAAATCTCGCGCGGCTTTTAATTTTTCGTCATTCAAATCAACAGCAATCACCTCAACCGCACCCGAAGCCACAGCACCTAACAGCGAGCACATGCCCACACCACCTAAACCAATCACGGCGGCGGTCTGACCAGGTTGTACTTTGGCCGTATTAACGACAGCACCAACACCGGTCAACACAGCACATCCAAACAAAGCAGATTCCACCGGATCGATGTCTTGTTCAATCTTCACGCACGAGCGTTGTGACACTACCGCATGTTCCGCAAAGGCAGATACACCCACGTGATGATTCACTGCTTGTTGACCCAAATGCAAACGACGCGCACCGGACAGCAACGTGCCCTTACCATTCGCTTCAGCACCGGGTTCACACAAAGCGGGACGCCCTTCCATGCATGGCATGCAGTTACCGCAGCTAGGCACAAACACCAGCACCACACGGTCACCGGGTTTTAAATTCACAACGCCATCACCCACTTTCATCACTGTCGCTGAAGCTTCATGTCCTAACGCCATAGGAACAGGGCGTGGACGCACACCAGTGATAACTGACAGATCGGAATGGCATAAACCGGCGGCAGTCATTTTGACCAACACTTCACCCATGCCGGGTTCATCCAGCTCAATCTCTTCTATCTTTAACGGTTTGCTGTTGGCAAACGGCGTTTTCATATCAAGCGTATGTAATACGGCGGCACGCGTTTTCATAGTAATTCTCCGAAAATATCAATGCATCAGATAGTGCGACCACCATCAACAGGAAATTCTACACCGGTCAAAAATTCAGCCGCATCGGTTCCAAGAAAAACAGCAGCGGCAGCCATATCACGCGGCTCGCAAAAACGACCCAGCGGAATGGTTGAGACAAATTTAGCGCGATTTTCAGGGGTGTCAGGCATGCCCATAAAATCAGCGAGTAAACCGGTGGCACCCATCACTGGGCACAGTGCATTCACGCGAATACGATCTGGAGCGAGTTCGACCGCCATCGACTTTGACAGCAAATTCACAGCGCCTTTGGAGCCGTTATACCAAGACAAACCCGGACGCGGACGAATGCCGGCGGTAGAACCTACATTCAAAATCACACCGCCCTTGCCGCGCTCACGCATAGCAGGAATCACCGCATGTGCCATGTAGTAAATCGATTTAACGTTTACTGCAAACATACGATCGAAGGTTTTTTCATCGACCTGCAACATCGGTTGATTTTTATGAGTGGTACCTGCGTTGTTGATGACGATATCAGGAACGCCAAAGCTATCGATACACACCTTAACCATCGCAGCCACTGAATCCATATTCGCCACATCCGTCGCTACTGCTTTCGCATTCGCACCCAATGCTTTGGCTACACGCTCACCTGCGGCCGCATTCAGGTCCGCGATAATAACTTTAGCGCCTTCACGTACATACGCTTCAGCCATGCCTTCGCCGAATCCACTACCTGCGCCTGTGATGATGGCTACTTTTCCCTGCAGTTGTCCCATATCGTCTCCGTGATACCTAATTTTTTTCGTTATTAATTGTGATTAACCGTGATGCTGAACAATGGTTTTCAGTGTGCTGAATTCTTCCAGCGCGACAAAGCCTTTTTCGCGACCGTGACCGCTGCGTTTCATGCCACCAAA
>CANGFL010000150.1 GCA_947453015.1 Oxalobacteraceae bacterium
TAGATAATCTTTCCATGATTGGTTATCACCAGTTACCGCTGGATTATTTGGATACGTGGACGGCGCAAGTGAGTCGCGTAACGGTCGCTGATATCCGTAGTGCGTTTGCACGTAAATTATCGTTAGATCGTATGGTCACAGTGGTCGTTGGCCCAGAAGTTAAGTGAATCGCAAATCACCCTTGCCACGACAGGTTCGCATTATTGCGGGCCTATGGAAGCGTACTCCGCTGCCGGTGATTGAAACGAATGGTTTGCGTCCGACCCCGGATCGTGTTCGTGAAACCGTATTCAACTGGCTAGAACATCTGCAGCAACGGCAGTGGGAAAATCGACGCTGCCTCGACTTGTTTGCGGGCACTGGTGCGTTGGGTTTTGAAGCAGCTAGTCGCGGCGCGGCGAAAGTCGTGATGGTGGAATCGAATGCCGCTGCTTGCAGAGCTTTGCAGGCCACGAAAGAAAAATTGGACGCAGATCAGGTCGATATTTATCAAAGCGATGCGGCTTCCCGTATTGCCTCGCTAAACACCGAGTTTGATGTGATATTTCTCGATCCCCCTTACGACGATCACTTACTGCCAAGACTTTTGCCAGCGTGTAAGCGATTACTGACTACGGGCGGCCTAGTCTATATAGAATCAGATCAGCCCTTGGCGACCAGCCCATTACCCGACTGGCTATCTGGCTGGCAGCTGGTGCGGGCTGACAAGGCGGGTTCCGTTCATTTCGCCTTGATCTGCAAAGAATAATTTTCTCCTATGAGACTTCGAGGGCCAGAAGTGTGGTTCTTGTTCTGGCTTTTATAACCGATGTAAAAGCCCTGGGTTTTTGGGTGTGGCTGTGCCTAATTAGGGCATAATTCGCCTTCTTTTTAGTCCAGCGGCAAAGCGTGTTGTTGGGCGCAAGACGGAGAAATAAGATGGTCGCAGCGGTATACCCGGGAACCTTTGATCCACTAACTCGCGGTCATGAAGACTTGGTGCGGCGTGCATCGGGTTTGTTTGATCGCTTGGTGGTTGGCGTGGCTGACAGTAAGGCTAAGCACCCGTTTTTTTCATTGGAAGAGCGGCTTGATATCGCCCGCGAAGTATTAGGGCACTATCCAAATGTGGTGGTGGAAGGTTTTTCAGGCTTGCTGAAAGATTTTGTGCGCCGTCATGATGCTCGCGTGATCGTGCGTGGCTTGCGCGCAGTATCTGACTTCGAATATGAATTTCAAATGGCCGGCATGAATCGCTATTTGCTACCGGATGTTGAAACGCTTTTTCTCACACCATCCGATCAGTACCAGTTCATCTCTGGCACGATTGTGCGAGAAATTGCCTTGTTAGGTGGCGATGTATCGAAATTCGTTTTCCCCTCAGTTGAGAAATGGCTGCATCAAAAGCTAGCCGATCGTCCAACGTAATTCGGAGTTTTACTTTATGGCATTAATGATCACAGACGAATGCATCAACTGTGATGTTTGTGAGCCTGAATGCCCAAATGATGCGATCTTTATGGGGCCGCTGATTTATCAGATTAACCCCGACAAATGCACCGAATGCGTTGGTCACTTCGATGAACCGCAATGCCAGCAAGTGTGTCCCGTTGCGTGCATTCCGGTGGACCCTCAAAAGCAAGAAACTCGCACTCAATTACTCATCAAGTACGAAGGTTTGCAGGCGGCAGCGCGATCCTAATCAAACGTTGAATAAGAAGTTCAACACATCCCCATCTTTGACCACGTATTCCTTGCCTTCGGCGCGCATCTTGCCGGCTTCTTTGGCGCCTTGCTCACCTTTGTGGCTGATGAAATCATCAAATGCGATAGTCTGCGCGCGAATGAAGCCTCGCTCAAAGTCCGTATGAATCACGCCCGCTGCCTGAGGCGCGGTGTCGCCCTTGTGAATAGTCCAGGCACGCACTTCTTTGACGCCAGCGGTGAAGTAGGTCTGCAAGCCGAGTAGATCGAAGGCTGCGCGGATGAGTCGATTTAAGCCCGGCTCATCCATACCCATGTCGCTCAAAAATTCCAGCTTGTCGCTGTCATCCATATCGGCGATTTCCGATTCTATCGATGCACAAATGGCGACGATAGGTGAATGCTGAGATTTTGCGTATTCGCTCAGTTGATCCAGCAAAGGATTGTTGGTAAACCCCGAGTCCGATACATTCGCTACGTACATCGCAGGTTTAGATGTAATCAAGCAGAGCGGCTTTAACATCGCTATCTGTTCTTTATCCAAATTCATCGCACGAACTGGCTTGGCATCATTCAGTTGTACCAGCACACGTTCGAGCAAAGCAACGAGTGCTGCCGCGTCTTTGTCACCTGAACGCGCTTTTTTAGTTTCGCGTTGTATAGTTTTTTCTACAGTAGTGAGATCAGCTAGCGCGAGTTCAGTTTGAATCACGGCGATGTCATCGAGTGGACTGACTTTACCTGCAACGTGAATCACGTTGGGATCTTCAAAGCAGCGCACCACATTCACAATCGCATCGGTTTCGCGTATGTGAGCGAGGAATTGATTTCCTAAACCTTCACCTTTCGAAGCTCCAGCAACCAAACCAGCAATATCAACAAACTCAACAGCGGCCGGGAGTATGCGTTCGGGTTTGACGATGGTCGCTAGTTGCGCCAGCCTGGTGTCGGGTACTTCAACGATGCCTACATTCGGCTCAATGGTGCAGAATGGATAATTTTCAGCGGGTATACCTGCTTTGGTAAGCGCATTAAAAAGCGTTGATTTACCAACGTTGGGCAGGCCGACGATGCCGCATTTGAGGCTCATGAGATTCCTTGAGTGCGCAAAAAATAAAGAACCGAGATTATAGCTCCCGGCGTGCAACTCACTCGAGGTATGTGGAGGAGCTTAAAAGCGGGTGATGTGAATGTTCAGCGCGTAGGGCTTAGCCGCCCGCTGAAATGTCATGATGAGCGCCGTCATCGAGTGTGCCAACGGTTTTTACTTCGGGTGCATTCGCGCTTTTGGTTCGGAACCAAACATCGGCCATAGTCCCACTACTGCCATCGGCATTGCTATAGCTGCTGACTAAGCCAATCTTGTTGCCATTTTCGGTGGCGGTCGATGATTTCGCTCCGAGCTTTAGTGAAGCGATGCCCACGCTGTCTAGAGACACTAATTCGCCGGTATCTGTATGACCATCGCTATTTCGATCTATCCAAATTTTTAAATCCTTCCAGCTGGTATCTTTTGCGTTTATCACGCCATCATGATTACCATCAAGCATAGAAAGAGCAGCAAAACCATCGGGAGCAGATTTTCCATTGGCGAGTTTGGTACTGTCACCAAACAGTTCAGAGCCGTTATTGATAAGGCCATCGCCATTGATATCACGCGCGAGTAAGCCGTCATTGGAATTTACCCACGCTGTCTTTAGCAGCGATCCGGATGATTTCATGTCAAAACGCACACCATTGTCGACAGAAACGCTAAATTTCCCATCGTTATTAAGATCAATTACCAGCGGACTGAGGTAAAGACCGGCAGCTTTGCTACCAAGAGCGAGCACTTGTGCATCAGTCAACGCATCAGCTTGTTCCATCTTTAATTGCGTTACTTGTCCGGCACTCAGACTGGCGATTTGAGTAACTGACATATTCGCAATGGCAGTTGCGCTCAGCGAGCGTATTAGTCGCGTACCCAAATTGGCGATTTGTGATGTGGTCAATGCCGCTGCTTGCGTTGCTGATAATGCTGCAATCTGATCGGCTGACATGGTGCGGATATCAGTTGCATCAATCGCTTCGACTTGCGCGGTACCGAGTGCAGCTACCTGTGCTGTCGTCAACGCACTTATTTGTGCGGCTGAAAATTTATTAATCGTCGATTTATCCACGCTGCTGATCGTGTTCGGATCAAGCGACGCAACCTGTCCGAGGCTAAGTAAGCCGAGTTTTCTTGCGTAAGCAAGGGCATCGATTTGCTGATAATTCATCACGCCCATTTGATCGCCGCTGAACACTTTGAGTTGATTTTTAGTCAGCAAAGAAACTGCATCAGCAGACCAATTTTGTAAATCGTCTTTAGGTATGGCAGCTAATTGTTTCGCTGTTAACGCTTGAACTTGTGATTGATTCATGGCGCCGAGTTTGTCTGAGCCTAAACCTGCGATCTGACTTTCGCTCAGACCTGGAATTGACGTGGCTCGGATACCCTTGATTTGACTCGTTGAAATAGCGTCTAACTGATCATTCGACATCCAAGCGAGTTGCGGTGCGCTAAAGGATGACATTTGCGCCGGCAGCATGGCGGCGATTTGTTCTTTGGTTAGTTGGGCTAACTGAACTCCGGTGAGGTTGGCGAGTTGTTGCATCCCGAGTCCGCTAACGCTGCTGGTCGCTATGCTGGCGATATCCATGGGGTCCATGGATTGGACCTGCGCTTTATTCAATTTTGAGAGTTGGTCTCCGGTCATGCCACCGACCTGCTCTGCACTCAGGCTGCCAATCCTGGCAGCAGACAAGCCGGCTATTGCAGCGGGTTTGATCGCTGCAATTTTGCTGGAACTCAGGCCGCCTAATTGATCGGCCGTTAATCCTGAAATTTGTGCTTGATTCATGGCGCCGATTTGATCGGCAGATAATTTAGTGGCATCCAAACCCATGGCTTGAATTTGAGCCGCGCTGAGTTTGGGTACTTGCGAGGTCGTTAATCCACCTAATTGCGTGGCATTCAGTTGAGCAATCGCAGCCGTAGTGAGTCCCGATAGACTGGTCGCGCGTATGCCGCCAATTTGGTCAGCCGATAATTTTTCTAGCTGAGTCGCATCGAGTAATTTAATTTGGGCTGGCGTCCAGCCTTGCATTCCAGCCGCAGAAATTTTTTGTAGTGCATCAGCGGATAAGCTTTTTATCTGCGTCGGGTTCATGGAGCCAATCTGCGTGGCGCCCATTTTGTCGATCGCTATTTTTTCGAGTTTGTCTTGCGTCAAACTA
>CANGFL010000151.1 GCA_947453015.1 Oxalobacteraceae bacterium
TAAAAAACGACTAAGTGGAGTGTAGCATGACCGAATCGGAGTACTTGGTGCTGGCTGAAGCCGTGCTGAACGATATTGAAATCAGGCTAGAGCGCGTCGCTGATAGTGGCGACGTTGATATTGAATGCAGCCGAAGCGGGAATGTGCTGGAAATTGAATTCATCGATACGGATTCAAAAATCATCGTCAACACGCAGGCCCCCATGCAAGAAATATGGATGGCAGCGCGTTCAGGCGGATTTCATTACCGATTCAATGGGCAGCAGTGGTTAGATACTCGCGATGGATCAGAGCTTTATGCCGCGCTGTCGAAAGTTGCTACCTTACAGGCGGGTAGTCCCATCGCCCTATAACGCGCTCTGTTTTGTTTGAGTGCGTTGGTATCAGAATAATTCGCTCTTCTGTCCTTCTTCCGTTTTTTCTGACGGAGGCTTGGATTCAGACGGTGGTGAAATTCCCAATGATCCCACGCCACCCGTGTCTATATTTTCTGAATAAATATAGTCGCCCCCTGCGGTGGTAATACCGGAGGGAATTTCTCGCTCAACCGTAGCTATCCCGGGCAGGGCTTTTTGCATATAACCTATCCAGATAGGCAGCGCGAGTCCGCCCCCCGTTTCGCGATTACCCAGATTTTTAGGTTTATCAAAACCTATCCACGCAACGCCAACTAGCTTGGGATGGTAGCCCGCAAACCACGCATCAATGGAATCATTAGTGGTGCCGGTTTTGCCTGCGATATCGCTACGCTTTAGCGAGAGGGCTCGCATGGCTGTGCCGTGCTTGATCACGTCTTTCAACATGCTGTCGATCAAAAACGCATTACGTGCATCGATGATACGAAGATTCTCATCACCTGCTTTTTCAGGCGTAACTTGGAAAAGGGTCTTGCCATTGTTGTCGGTGATTTTTGAGATCAGATACGGATTGATCTTGTAACCACCGTTCGCAAATACCGCATAAGCTCCCGCTAATTGCAGTGGAGTGACAGCACCTGCACCAAGAGCTAATGTTAGATACGGCGGATTTTTTTCTGGATCAAATCCAAATCGGGTGACGTACTCTTGCGCGTAGGCAGGGCCGATACGATCAAGAATACGGATAGAAATCATGTTCTTCGACTTTGATAGGCCTTTGCGCATCGACATCGGGCCTTCATATTTATTGTCGTAATTTTTTGGTTCCCACGCTTGGCTACCTGTTTGTGATGCATCGAAAGTAATCGGTGCGTCGTTAATGACTGTGCCCGGGGAGAGTCCCTTTTCCAAAGACGCTGAATAAATAAATGGCTTGAAAGAAGAGCCGGGCTGACGCCAGGCTTGCGTCACATGGTTAAATTTATTGCGGTTAAAGTCAAAGCCGCCGACTAACGCGCGAATGGCGCCATCTTCTGCACTGGCAGAGACAAAGGCTGATTCGACCTCAGGTAATTGAATGATCGCCCAGCCATTGCCCTCTTGCATGACGCGAATAATTGCTCCGCGTCGTATGCGACGATTCGCCGGTGTTTTGTCCGTGAGTGCGCTAGTAGCTAATCCAAGGCCAGCGTCTTGGATGGTAATTTCTTCACCCGATGCCAGTAAGGCGCGAACACTCTTAGGCGTAGCCGTCAACACAACGGCGGCCACGATGCCATCGCTATCGGGATGCTCGGCTAGTTCAGATTCAATCGACGCCTCGGCTTCACCTTTATCAGCCGGGATATCCATATAGCCTTCGGGGCCGCGGTAGACCTGGCGCTTTTCGTAATCCAACACACCGCGGCGTAAGGCGAGGTAGGCCGCATCCTGATCGGCCTTGGTGATGGTAGTAAATACATTCAGGCCGCGCGTGTAGGTATCTTCTTTGAACTGGTCATACACCATCTGCCTGGCCATCTCAGCAACGTACTCGGCATGGACACCGAATTCATTGCTATCCATTTTGATTTTTAGTTGCTCATCGCGCGCCTGCTCATATTGAGCGGTTGTGATGTAGCCGAGATCATGCATGCGTTGCAATATGTATTGCTGGCGTGCCCTAGCTCGCTTGGGATTGACGACCGGATTATTGGCTGATGGTGCCTTAGGCAGGCCAGCCAACATGGCGGCTTCGGCGATCGTGATGTCGTGCAGTTTTTTGCCAAAATAAATTTGTGCGGCGGATGCGAAACCATACGAGCGTTGTCCCAGATAGATCTGGTTCATGTAGAGCTCAAGAATCTGATCCTTAGTCAGATTTTTTTCTATTTTCCAAGCGAGTAGAACTTCATACAACTTGCGTTTGACGGTTTGTTCACTACTTAGAAAAAAGTTTCTTGCAACTTGCTGGGTGATAGTCGAGGCACCTTGACGACTACCGCCCATTGCATTGTGTAATGCGGCGCGCAGTATGCCCCAGTAATCGACACCACCATGTTCGTAAAAACGATCATCTTCGATGGCTAGCACAGCTTGTTTCATTACTTTAGGAATGTCTTTGTAACGAACTAAGCTGCGACGCTCTTCGCCAAACTCACCGATCAGCATGTTATCGGCAGAAAAGACCCTGAGCGGCATCTTTGGTTGGTAAGTCGCCAGTGAATCGATATCAGGCAGATTCGGGTAGGCCATCATCATCATGAAGCTGACGAGCAGTATGCCAATCACAGCCAGGCCGGTGAGCACGCCGAAGATACTGATGGCGAGCTTGATCGGTGCAGGCAGGCGATCCCGGCGGGGACTTAAGGGTGAATCTCCCTCTGGGGCATTTGAATTCATGCGGGAAGCAGTAAGAAAGCGCTCATGCGCGTGATGGCACCCATTATAACGTTTCAACAATCGATCATTCATGTGAGCGGAATTGTTGAACGCTTTGTTGCTATGTATGGCTAGTTATCAGCCTAAGAGTGAACTTAGTTGGCGCATTACGTCAGGATTTGACAACGCATGCAGGACTTTTCTTTACAGCTAAAAAAGGAGCTTGTTAGCATCGACAAAATTTTTAAAAATGCAACGGTCTTGATGAAGGTTTGGTTTGAGAATTGGTCTTCTAAAGTCTTTTTTAGCGCAGCGTTCGACGCCGCTATTGGGCATCGATATCAGCTCTGCAGCGATACGTGTCATTGAGTTGGCACGTTTGTCTGATGGTTGGCGCGTGGAGCACTACGCCGAGCATGAATTGCCGCGAGCCGTCATGCGCGAAGGCAGCATCGTTCAGGTCGACCAGATCACGCAAGCCTTAAGTGATGTCCTACAAAAAGCAGGTAGCCGGCTAAAAGAGGCTGCTATGGCGCTTCCACCGGGGCTGGTTATTCGAAAAATGCTGACGCTGCCGGATGATCTGTCTGAAGATGAAATTGAATTGCAGGTTGAATCAGAAGCGGCACAAAATTTACCTTTCCCACTCAATGAGTTAAATCTTGATTTTGGTGTTGTGGGTCCATCAATCGTAAATCCTGGCAATGTCGACGTCATTTTGGTAGCGACGCGTAAAGAAACAATCGCTGAACGCATGGAAATGGCACAAGCCGCCGGTATTCGAACAGTGGTGATTGATATCGAATCGCAAGCGTTGATGGCTGCATTACATTCAACGAAAGATTCTGCGAATAATCTTGTCGCCACGCGAGCTCAAGCCGTTTTGCAAATTGGGCGTGATTCGAGTTATTTTTTTGTCGAAAATCATCGAGCCCTCATCTTTGAGCATGAATTAACTATAGGGTTTCAGAGATTGCAGAAAGATCTCGAGCGACATCCAGATCAGGGTGTAGCTACTACGGAAGCATTCTGCGCTGCAGTCTGTCAAGAATTCAAGCGTGCATTACAGATGTATTCAACGACATCTCAGCATGTACCTATCGATAAATTTTTCCTATCCGGTCAAGAACAAAGCTTGTTTCGATTGCCATCCATGATGCAGGAGCAATTATCTGTCATTGCTGAATTTGCCAATCCTTTTGCTGATATGAAATTTTCTCCCGCTGTTAATAAATCTAAGCTTCAGACTGAGGCTTCTTCGTGGTTAGTTGCTTGTGGACTTGCAATGTCTGATAAAGCGCCATGATGCGATTTAATTTTTTACCTTGGCGTGAAGATAGGCGTAATGAAAAGAAAGCCATTTTCAAACGGCTGGCGGCCTTGCATATCACCCTTGCACTCAGCGTTGTTTTGGTGGTTTGGTTTGTTAATGAAGAAAAACTAAACATACAGTCAGAAAGAAATGCGCTGCTAAATTCAGAAATAAAAATGCTTGATATAAAAATTCAAGAAGTCAGTACGTTGAATCAAGAAATCAATGCATTACAAGCTCGGCAATCAGCCGTAGAAAAATTACAGACGAACCGTAATCAGCCGGTTTATCTATTGAGTTTTTTGGTAGAGAAAGTACCCACAGGGATTATGCTGAAATCCATAAAGCAAGGGGATCAAATCCTTTTGTCTGGATTTGCTTTATCGAATGCGCGCGTTTCAGAGTTGTTACACAACTTAAGTGAATCACCCAGCTCATTGGGTTTGGGTCAGCCAGAACTAATCGAAATCAAATCTGCTACGTATAGCGCTGGAAAAGACAGCAGAAAATTATTTGATTTCACTGTGGCTGTGCCAAACCTAGTTCGGTAAAACTAACAATGAAAAATAGTAATGTTCTCCTCAATGTAGTGCAGGCTATACAAGCGTGGGGGCAACAGTTCACACAATTGCGAGGGCGTCACCCTGGGTTGTGGCCAGTAGCCCCAAGGGTTACGTTGTTCGCGGCGCTTCTATTTGGCGTAATCGCCGCTGGTGCGTGGTGGTGTTGGTTAGATCAATGGGAAATGCTCGAACACACGCATGCTGAAGAAGAAGAGCTACGCAAATTATTTCGTCATAAAGTAGGTCAAGCACAAAATTTAGAGGCCTTAAGACAAAAGAAGGCCGCCGTATCAGCTAGGGTGGAAGTGATTGGTAGGCAGCTGCCGGGCA
>CANGFL010000152.1 GCA_947453015.1 Oxalobacteraceae bacterium
ATCGTCAACCGACTTACTTAACTTACGTACTTTGGCATCACATTTAACCAATACGCATCAAATTTTCGACATTAGCGCTAGCGAGCCATCAACGTATATCCTTGATTCATTAAGCTCAGCTGCCTTAGCCGATGATTGGTCAAGCTGGTTACACAACATGAGCGTCATCGATCATGACTACCTTGCACCCGCATTAGCGGCACTCGATAGCGGCCAGTTAGCGGTTGTGAATATGATTTTGTCCGACAGCACGCGCTTAGTGCACTGGTCGATAGCACGTAACTCATTCCGAAAATTCTGGGCCAAGCCCTCATTGATTCGCCTCGCCGCATGACCCGCCTGACTGTACGAGCGTATTCAGTGCGCGAATCCGAACGACTGGCGCAGCACGGGCTGCATCCGGTCATGGCACGCCTGATGGTGGCGCGGGGACTCAACTCACCCGATCAATGGGCTAGTGAAATCAGTGGGCTGATACCGCCGAACCAGCTGACTCATGTGGACCAAGCTGCGATTTTTTTGGCGGATGCCATCGAAGCCAAAAAAAATCTCACCGTGGTGGCTGACTATGACTGCGATGGTGCTACCGCTTGCGCTGTTGCGCTGCGGGGTTTGCGCGCCATGGGTGCACGCGTTGATTACATCGTTCCGAATCGTTTTGAATACGGTTATGGGCTCACCCCCGAAATCGTTGAACTGACCGCACGTGAAAAATCTCCCGACATCATCATCACCGTCGATAACGGCATCGCTAGTCATGCCGGCGTGGAGGAAGCAAGTCGTCGCGGAATAGAAGTGCTGGTCACTGATCACCACCTGCCGGCACAAACGCTGCCCAAGGCCGCTGTGATCGTCAATCCCAATCAACCCGGCTGCGGCTTTCCGAGTAAAAATTTAGCTGGCGTTGGCGTCATGTTTTATACCCTGCTCGCGTTACGCGCCGAACTACGTAAGCGCGGCCATTTTGATGAAACCACTCAACCTCGACTTGATAGCTTGCTGGATTTAGTTGCGCTTGGCACCGTTGCTGATGTGGTTAAGCTCGATGCGAATAATCGTATCCTTGTGGCCCAAGGTATCAAGCGCATACGTTCGGGGCGCGTGCATACGGGAATCGCTGCACTATTCTCGGTGGCGTCGCGCGAGATGCGCAAAGCCACACCGTTTGATTTAGGTTTTACGCTCGGACCGCGCTTAAATGCCGCTGGCAGGCTGTCCGATATGTCATTAGGTATTGAATGCTTGCTGACCGACGACGCCACCCGCGCCTGGAACATCGCACGAGAACTCGACACCATTAATCGCCAGCGCCGCGAAATTGAAACCGATATGCAAGAAGCCGCGCTCGCTTCACTGGAAGATATTCAACCCACAGACAATGCCACCCTGACCCTGTTCAACCCTGACTGGCATCAAGGAGTGATAGGCATCGTCGCCTCGCGACTTAAAGAAAAATTCTACCGACCAACCATTACCTTCGCTCCGGCTGGCAATGGATTGATTAAAGGATCAGGTCGCTCCATCCCCGGGTTTCATCTGCGCGATGCGTTGGATTTAGTGTCCAAACGCGCACCCAACCTGATTGATAAATTTGGTGGGCACGCGATGGCCGCAGGCTTAAGTTTGCATGAAACCGACTTCGATGCTTTCGCTAGTGCATTCGAAACGGTGGGCAAAGAATGGCTCACCGCTGCCGAGCTTGAGCACGTGCTGGAAACCGATGGCTCGCTGGAAAATGACTACTGCAGCTTGGATTTCATACGACTGTTGGACGATCAAGTCTGGGGCCAAGGATTTCCGCCACCCGTGTTTTGTGATGAATTCCGCGTGCTCAATCAACGGTTACTCAAAGATCGGCATCTGAAAATGCAGCTGGAAAAAAATGGGCGGGAATTCGAGGCCATCTGGTTCAATCATGCCGACACCCTGCCCGACCAAATACGGGCTGCTTACCGTTTGGATGTTAACGAGTATAACGGTCGCTCGCGAGTTCAACTACTGGTGGAATTTGCCGAACCCGCCTGAGCGCTTCGTTATGTCATTCCCTCCCCGCATCTGTTGTATTTTTTAGTTCGATGTACTAGTCCTTGAGTACTAGTGACTCGCGCGCGGTAGTCTTTTTGGTATTACTTATAAAGCTACCGGGAGTTAAACAATGTCGGCTTCTAATATCGCTCGCCCGATAATTCAAAATCCAGTACCAGCTGTGGCAAATCAATCGCCACAAACATCTCAGTCAAATCCTGTAGACAAAAGTCAATTGGTTGGGTTGGTCGATAAGGTCAAAACAACTATTGATGTGCTTGGCGATACACTAAAAGCTTTAGATATCAGTGAGCGTGAGTCACTACGTCCGATGTGGGGCGTACTAAAAGAAGGGCTAGAAATCCTAAACGGCGAACCGGATGATTGGGATTTTTCAAGGACAACGACTCAGGACCAATTAAAACAACTGAGCTTGATACTGAACTTACATGGACAAAAATTTAAAGGCTATATCAACGCCGAACAACAAAGGCAACCCAACCTAACTAGCTTTGGAAAGGTTTGCACGATTTTATCTAATGTAAGTGAAGCGCTTTCCAGTGAGCTAACAAAATTTACACCTGCCAACGGAATGGCTCATACATTTACGCTATATGACAGTACCAGTCACATGTCAAAGTTAGAATTTCTTACTTTAAAAACTCAATTATCCGCAATCAATGACCCCGAGATTAAGAAATTAGCAGAACCATTAAATTCTGCTTGGAATTGTGCAAGTAGTGCAGAAGTAGGCGCTAAGATAGCCTTCGATTTCTCAGATGGTTCAGGCATGAATTCAAAAACACTGGATAAACTAACTAAAGTTCACCAAGAACTTACTAAAGAAATAGATAGCTTAGAGGAACAGCTTAAAAGCAATAGTAAAAAATTTTCGGAACTAGCGAATGCAAATGAGAATACCAAGGATGTTACAAATAAATGTCAGCAGATGCTAGCGCACATTAAGCAAGTAAAAAGCAATCTGGAAAATCGAATATCAGAAATCAAGGACTATGAATCACCGGACACCAAAGAAAAAATATGTTCGGCTAAACAACTCGAAATTCGAGCAACAATAAATATACTTAAAGCACAAAAACAAATAACACACGATCAAAATAACCTCATTAATTCATTAAAAAGTCGCGAAATTATTTTGGGACAGTTCGCTAAATCTAGCAATGCAGAATCTATTGATAGCAATAATTTATTAGGCAGAAAACAGATAACTGGAATAGGAAAATTATTGAATTTTCGTCAAGCCATCAAGCAAGAAATCGCACTCAACGAAATGGCCAATACTATAATCAGCTCAGAAGATCCAAATATAGGAGAACTTGCAACGCCACATTTCACCGAACGAATGCTAATGCAAAGTCTCCTTGAAAAAGCAGGCATTAAAGACGCCTCAAAACAGTTAAAAGCCAGCATTAGTCGAGAGCTAAATTCCTCTGAATGGTCGCCTATCAACAGTAAATTTACCGTACCCGTTGAAGATAAAGCGCATCAATCACAAGCAGCCGCAATAATTACAACAACAACAATGCCTGCTGGACAAATCTTCACGAATCCTAATCTCATTCAAATTTCGTCTAAGGGTTCTCCGATCAGTGATAGCACCACAAAAGAATATACACATACCGACAAAGCAGGAAAAACAATTATTGGCGGAATTAACTCTCACTGCAGCACTGAAGTTAATCACGCCACTACCGCTGCCACTACATCGAGCTTCGTAGATGGTAAAGAAAGTTTTGGCGGAACCCGTCATGGCACCCTAGCTCCCTATGGGCTTGATGAAGCAGGTATTAAAGCGATACCCGATGAAGAGTTAGGTAAAACTATTCACGCACTATTCGGGAAAGCCGAGGTTGAAAACACGACGATTACTACCGGAGCAGCCGACCAAACAAATACTCATACCACTGTCACTACTCCAATAAAAAATAAAGACCCATTACGTGAAGAGTTCATCAATGAGCTATCAAACATATTACTAGCCACAGAAAATGGCCAGCGCGATCCGGCAGCAATGCAAAAAAGAATTCAACAATTGATGACTGATCCAACACTTCAAACCGCACTTGCAGGCCTAGTTAAAGCCAACCCTGTACTAGGTCAACTCCTGCAACGACAAGGAGCCCTCAATCGAGCGCGTGAAGTATTCATACTAGAAATGACTCGCAATCCACAATTTTTAGAACAAATAAAAAACAATGAGGAAGTGCTGTTTACCTCCGTCGGACTTTTAACACCGGATAATTTACGACACCAACTACATAAATTATTTGGCTTTTCTGCCAGCGGCGATGAAAAGGAAATGGTGGCCATTCAAGCGCAAGCTTGGGACGATCTACGAAAAGAAATTGCAGCTGATCGCATCGTAATTAATGGAGCGGTGGTTAAGGCAGAAATTATCGACTTTAATATAGGCGTGAATAAAGGCGCCACTATCTTGGCGACGAATCCGATCATCGGTGAGGCTGTCAGCGGTAGTGAGTACGCCAATTCACGGGTCAACAATAAGTCTAGGATCAAACTTCAAACGGCTACAACTAACCGTCTTAAATCGATGCAGACCGAGTTAACTAAAAAAATTGCTCTGCATACTAGCAATCCTTCCACTAAATTTGACAATGAAATTACAGCTCTGTCACGAGACATAGCTACCATCAAAGAATTGAGTGATCAAATTGAAGCAATGTGGGAAGACGGCAGCTACCGTGAAGCAGGCAATGAACCTTACAAACTGGCTTCGCGTGTCGCGTTGCTATCACACCTCTTGGGTGGCGGCACCGCATTTAACTGTAAGAGCGGAAAAGATCGTACAGGCCAATTAGACGCCGAGGTTAAATTTTTAGCTTTTCAGATTCGTACGTCGAATGGCAGAGTCCCC
>CANGFL010000153.1 GCA_947453015.1 Oxalobacteraceae bacterium
GCATGACCGAATTCAGCGCGCCCTATGGGTGCGCGTGGGTTAATGCGGTGCAGTCTGGTTTCAAGCAGGGCGAGTTGATCCGTACTCACTAAATCCGATTTAGATAAGAACAGTCGATCGGCAAAACCAACTTGACGTTGTGCTTCTTCAAATTTATCGAGTTGCTGCATCGCGTTACTGGCATCTACGATAGTAATTACGCCATCCAATAAATAACTAGTGGCGATTTCTTCATCCATGAAAAATGTCTGCGCGACGGGGCCGGGGTTGGCTAGCCCAGTGGTTTCGATCACGACGCGATCAAATTTCAATTCGCCATTGCGCTGCTTTTGTGCAAGTTGTCCAAGTGCGGCAATTAGATCGCCGCGCACGGTGCAGCAAATACAACCGTTATTCATTTCAACGATTTGTTCGCGCGTGTCTTGCACCAAAATTTCATTGTCGATATTTTCTTCTCCGAATTCGTTTTCGATGACAGCAATACGCTGCCCGTGATCTTCATGCAGCAGTCGGTTAAGTAGCGTGGTTTTACCGGCGCCTAAAAAGCCGGTCAGTATCGTAGCGGGAATAAGAGCCATGAATTTTTCGTGCGTAGGTAACGAGAGTGATTTAAATAAATTACTGCGGACTGCGTTAATCGCGTGAGGTTTGCTTTTTCGCGCGCGGGTGTGCGGCATCATACACTTGAGCTAAGCGCTGAAAATCCAGCGAGGTATACACCTGAGTTGATGCGATCGATGAATGGCCTAGCATCTCTTGCACGGCACGCAAATCCCCCGATGATTGCAGTACATGTGACGCAAAAGAATGCCTCAGCATATGCGGGTGCACATCGGCGGGGATGCCCAAGGCTTGTGCATGCGCTTTAATGCGGGTTTGTACTGCGCGAGCGCTTATTCGCTGCCCGCGAGCGGTGATAAATAGCGCATGGGGATCGCAGTCGATTTTTTCGCTAGTGACAGAAGTTCGGCGGGTTAGCCACTCTCGAATCGCGAGTAATGCGGCGCTACCCACGGGAACTGTGCGGCGCTTATTTCCTTTGCCGGTGACAGTCACTTCGCATCCATCAAGATCTAGCCAACCGAGGGATGAATGATCGTGCGTATCTGTGTATTGGACATCCAGCCCAACCAATTCAGAAACGCGTAGCCCGCTTGAATAAAGTAATTCAAACATGGCGTGATTACAAAGCTGCTGCGTTAAATCGGCCTCGGAAGCGTTGGTTACATTAGAAGCGTTTGTAGTGTCAGAGGCATCGACCTTCGCGTAGCTACCACTAACTAATCTCACGGCGTCATCGACGCCTAATGCTTTGGGTAGAGCGCGTGCGCGCTTGGGTGCTTTAACGCCATCGGCAGGGTTTACGGTGAGTTGATGGTGTATCGCCATCCAACTAAAAAACCCACGCCACGCAGATAACTTGCGTGCAATCGAACTAGGTGACAAACCGCGCGAATGTAATTGCGCAGCAAAGCGTCGCGTATCAAACGCCGTAATTTTAGATAGCGATGGAATTTTCTTTTCAGTGCACAGCGCACCCAATTGTTCGAGGTCGCGCTGATAACTATCTAAGGTGTGCTCAGATAACTTGCGTTGCGTTTGCAAGTGCTGCAGATAGCTAGCGATATGCTGCGCGTCTGCAGCGTTGAAAGAGGGATTCGAATTACTGTCCATGCACTGTGGCGCTGGCGATCTCGCCGATCTGCCGCAGAAAATGAGTATCCATGTCGGCAGTGAAGCGCGCCGGATCCGGTGAGCCCAGCACTAACAAGCCAAAGCTTTCTGTAGAACCTGGCGTGCGAAGCGGAATCAAGGCCACCGATTGAATCGACGCTGAATCGTTGAGCCATTCCACGCCGGGTTTGTTGGCAGAGGGACCGCAATACGGATGTACTTGCTGAGCAGCGAGCGTTTTTGCTGCATCTAAATCTGAAGCTTCATGCCACTTCGTATCTAAGTCGATCGCAGAATCCCACACTCGCAGACTGGCTGCCGGAACCTTGAAGCAGTCGACTAAGGTGTCCAAAACCGATTCTGCGGGTTGTTCTGAGCGCGCGGCTAGAAGTTTTAACGTCCATTCATGGATTTTTACCATGATGCCGTCGTTATCTTTGGCATAGCGCGACTGATTCACCAGCTGTAATTCCAAGTTGCGGATTTTTTCGCGTAGCACTTCGACTTGACGCTCTTGCAGTGAGACAGTGCGACCACCGAGTGCGGTGGTCAGCTTAAAGCCCGCAATCAGATCGGGATGGTCTTCAAAAAAATTAGGGTGATCTTCCAGATAGAGTGCAACGGTGTGGGCGTCTGGGGTAGCGGTCATGATGGCAGTCGGAGATCTCGAGTGAAATTCAGGAATTCCCGAATTGTATCTGGGTCTGAAACCGATGGCGCGAATAAAAAAAAGGGCACCCTGGGGTGCCCACAAAACTACAGAGGAGATTAGATCGCAGAAAAAACCTGCAGACTCACAAACAGGCGATTCAAGAGATGATTAAGCGACGGTCCTATCTTGAATCAACCTGCCTTTAACAGTATCAAAAAATGTGGCGAATACCTAAGTTAAGTGCTTTGTCGCCATAACCCGGCTCGGAGTTATTACCGACGGTGAGCAAGCTATTGGTTCCATTGTTAATACGTCCCCACGCGGCATACAGATTGGTACGCTTAGACATGGTGTAGGTATAGCCCAAAGCTACTTGGTTTGCATTACCTGTCATGGCGTCGTCCCCATCTTTGTAGATGTAAGAGGCAATGAACGTATGTTTGTTGAATGGCACCTGAGCGCCGATCAGATAATCTTGGCTCTTGCGACGAATTGGGGCGTATACCGCTTCATCGTTGTTAGTAACAGCGGCAAAAAGCTTGGCGACTTTCACATCCCAGTTCGCGGCCAGTATCCAGTTGCTTATTTCTTTTGTCTTTGCTTGCGCGGTGATAGTGGTGGTATCGGTATTTTTTCTAAGATAGCCTAAACGGACATTCACTGGAGCGCCGCTGTAGTTGATGAAGGCACCTAATTGACGGCTTCTGACGTCGCTATCAGCTTGTTCGCCAAAACCATAGGCTGCTTCACCACTAAAGCCTGAAAACACGGGGGAGGTGTATTTCACCGCATTGTCCATACGGATATTTGAAGCGGGCATCAGCATATTTTGTGCGGCGCCTGCCATACCTGCTGCGAAGGGGTCACCGACTAACATGGTCAAGAAGTAAGGCGTGTATTGGCGGCCCATCGTGACCGTACCCATATCGCTTTGTAAGCCAACAAAGCTTTGACGCGCAAAAGCGGTATTGGCTTGATTAAAGCCACCTTTGTCGGCAGCGATACCAGTTTCTAAAACAAACAGAGCTTTCATGCCGCTGCCCAGATCTTCGGTGCCTTTAAAGCCCAGGCGAGTGCCTGATTGGGCACCGCTAGTGAGTTTGTTGATGTTGCCAGCCGGTAGTCTAACCGTGGGTGGAGTTGTTACTGGAATCGGGCCAGTCGGGCCACCACTTTCCTGCACAAACCCCATATCCACAATACCGTACATCTCTATTGATTGTGCCTGAGCGGCACTGGCAAACGCGCCGGCTAACGCCAGCGCAACGAGTGACTTTTTCATTTTTGCATCCCCATATCGAAGTTTTGTTGAGAATCCGCTCGGGTCGGATTGGAGCAACATTAATTTCTAAAATGAAAACACTCGTAACTTCGGTTCGCTTGAAAAAAAGCTTTCTGACAAAAAGAGACTTATTGATGAATGTTGTTGTTTTATTGGCACTAATCTACGTTGACGCTGCCCCTACTCAAAGCGCAAAGTCTGGTTTTAATTTTGATAACACTGGGTCGGCGCTTTCCCAACTTCTTGCGTTTCAAAAAGGGTTGTTGTGACTGTTCGTCAGAGGTGGGTTAAACCAGCTTTTGGCGCGTGCGCTGGCCGACGTTTTCTAAGGCACAGCTCTACTTATCATGGCCAATCGAGAGGAATTACTCATCATTCGCGCAGCTCGCGCGGGTAAAGCGCCAGCTCAGCTTGCTCTGGGCAAGCGTTATCTATTCGGCGGCGGTGGCTTACCGCAAAGTCATTCCACAGCCTTACATTGGTTGCAAAAAGCAGCTGAAAACAATCAGCCCGATGCGTGGTTACTGATTGGTGCCAATGTTCCTTTTGACGTTGCTCATCAAGTTAAGGATCCCTTGCGCGTCGCGTTCTGGTACGAACGTGCATTTGATGGAGGTATAGCTAAGGCCGGATTAGTCCTCGCTTTGTTAGTTTTTTCTTGTTGGGCTAGAGCCGAGCCATCATTAAAACAAAAGGCATTACGTGCATTGCAAGCGGCCGCTGAGGCAGGATTACCTGATGCGCAATGGTTGCTTGCGCAACAGCTGGGCATTCGTGAAACAGCGCGAAAGCCTAAGCCGCATGATGCGAATACGTCGGAGGGTAATCAACTCAATGCAGCAGTTGAGTGGGCTACGCGTGCAGCTAAAGGTGGAGTCATCGAAGCGCAATACGTGCTTGCTGATAGCGCATGGGAAGTTGGCGATTACTTAAAATTTTTACTCTGGGCCTTACCGCTGGCGCAAGATATCGAACGACGTGCGAGCGGACAAAGCATTCGTCGCCAACCCTGTAACAAGTTGGAAACCGAATTACTAAGTCGTTGCGCACAAGCGTTGCTAATGACATCGGATCCCAACAGTCGATTGATCGAGCACTACTTGCGCGTCGCTGCAGAAGGTGGTCAAAGCAGCGCTCAACTCGCCTATGGCTTATGGATCGCGCGCATGGATGAAAATGGTTTGCGATTAAGTAATGTCACTGGCGTCGCTCACTACAAAAAAGCTATTCGATGGTTAACGATAGCGGCGGAACAAGGCGAGGAAAAAGCTTCCTTTGCGTTGTCGCGCGTATTTTTAAAGCCTGA
>CANGFL010000154.1 GCA_947453015.1 Oxalobacteraceae bacterium
GGCACATAACCCTCAACCGCCTGAATCGCATGCAAAATAGGAAGCAGTGCTCCCTCAGTCTTGGCCATTCGAGTCAAAATCTCGTCGATGGCATCGGTGGTGACAGTGTCGGACATCAAAATCCTCTTGAATCTGGAATTTATGCAATTAAAAGCCTAAATAAATCCCTTCGATAGGCTGCTTTTCTTTATGAAACTGAATGGTCAACCTTGAGCCAGACTGTGTCAATATGCTTTTTATCGCCTATGAATATCGGCGCACTTTGCTATTCGGACGCCTGATAAAAATGGCGTTCAAACTCATCCTTACAACATGAAGATCGCAAACAATCATCACATCTATGTAGTCGAGCTATCCAAAGACGTGCTGTACGAGCCAAAGTTCAAGAAAGCCAATCCCGATTATCTTTTCGGCAAGCCATGCGTTTATGTCGGCATGACAGGGCTTGACCCAGACGCGCGATTCGATCGGCATAAAGCAGGCATTCAGGCGAACAAGTTTGTGAAGGAATTCGGACTCTGGTTATTGCCGGAATTGTATGAATCCCATAACCCGATGCCTTATGAAGATGCTAAGTATATGGAGGTTGATTTGGCTATACGGTTAAGAGAAGCGGGCTACGGGGTTTGGCAGGCTTAGGCTTTTCGCTTTTCGTTAATGAGTTCCAGCTTTTAATAAAACTATTTTTTTGAAAACGAAATGTGCACTATCCAAGCTGCATTTCGCAACACCGCATTACAAATGCGTAATGCGAAACGTAATTAGTTGAATTAAAGACTTAAAACTTGCAAGGTGTCCCTCGTGCCACGGATTCACATTTGTTCGAGGGGCAAATCTTGGAAAACAGACAACTTGCACGCCTACTTGGGGCTCTGAGTTTTGAAGAGCGGCTCAGAATTATTGGCTCCCTAATCGCCTCGGGTGATGAGGGCTTGTCTCAGCGTGAACTCGCCGAAATAACGGGACTTACTCCCACCAGCGTATGGATACATCTCGATTACATGATGGGCACCGACATGGTCATAAGTCGACCCACACCTGCCGGAAAAATATTCACCGCCGATCTTCAACTACTCGAAGAGTTGTTTACTTTCATGAATGAAAACTACGGCGCTGGAGTTCGCTTGGTCAATCGCGCTGCCAACAAAAAAGCGCGGGTCACTGAATAAATAAAATCATAACAATCTGCACACCCCCTCCCTACCTGCTTGGTATCAGATTTCTCGCTTACGAGCATTTGACAGCAAGCTGAGAACACCAAGCCATAAGTTAGTATCTGTACATACTTCTGCTTACAGCTGCTTATGCTGTATGTCCCAGATGAATCGATTGCACAAGACTCGCTTGAGCAATGCATCCGGGACGATCAAATCTCATTTGCTTCACGCATAGATTACCCAAACCCATGAAGATATTATTAATCGAAGATGAAGCCAAAATTGCGGACTTCGTACTGACTGGCTTAAGTTCTGCCGGCATGCACGCCGAGCATCTGGCTGACGGAAGCGCAGGACTTCAACGCGCTTTATCAACACCCTTCGATGCAATTGTGCTGGATGTGATGTTACCTAGCCTCGATGGCATCAGCGTACTTAAACGTTTGCGTGCATCTGGACTTGCAACACCCATCGTTTTATTGACAGCAAAAACTGATCTTCAGGATAGGCTACAAGGATTTGAAGCAGGAGCAGATGATTACTTACCTAAGCCTTTTTTCATTGAAGAGTTGGTCGCTCGAATAAAAATACTCATCAACCGACAAGCTGGCCTAACAGCTTCGCTGATTGAGGAAAATGGCTTGCAGCTCAATCGCATCTCCCGCGAAGCCACTTGGTCAGACCATCAAGCCACGCTGAGCCAACGTGAATTTACCTTGATTGAATATCTGATTAGAAGCCCTGATCATATTTTTTCACGCAACCAAATACTCAAACACGTATGGGGCTTAGACTTTGATCCCAAAACTAATGTGGTCGACGTCTGTATACAGCGAATTCGAAAAAAATTGATTCATCCCCGTAAAGGCGACCCAAAGAACTTTCCCATTGAATCTATCCGCGGCATAGGCTATCGCTTTCGTAAGGCGTAAATTCTTTATCACGGTATTCACTAACAAATATTTCATAAATTTCATATGTTTGATCTTTCAAAATCATTCTATGCCAAGGTTTTTTTGTTGTTCATAGTGACAACACTGGGAATGTTCGGTCTTAATCAACTCTTGATAGGACGTATCGGTGGCAACCAGATGCGCAAGGTTTTTATAGAACGCCAAATTAATACTAATTTGCGCTGGGCGAAAGAACCCTTATCAGAAAAAACGGATGACGAACTCAAAGAAGAATTGTTGGACACGTTAAATATCGCTCGCCCTAATGAAGTGCGCTTATTCACGGCCATTCCTGAATCTGGTAAGAGCTACTCATTCGATAATTTGCCATTTTCCGAAAAATTCCAAGAAACTAAAGTAGCAACTCCTGAACCCGATGATGATGCACCTGAAATAGAACGAGCACTACTTACCTTCGAGAATGCGCAATGGAATGCGACCAAGCTTGTCACGCCCCAAAAAGTCATAGTCGCTTTAGTAAATACCCAAGCCGCAGGGCGTCACATGGAAGATTTTCTGGAAGTTCGCATGCGAACCATTAAACAGATTTTTCCATTTTCATTAACGATGTCTATATTGGCTGCGTTTTTCGTTACAAGAAAAACGCTCGCCCCTATTAAACGGATACAAGCTTCTTTGCGTGCAGTCGACACACGCGATCTCACTACCCGAGTACCTCATCTGGGCGAAGATAGGGAATTCCGCGAATTTATCGATGTATTTAACAACATGCTGGCACGTCTAGAGCGTGGCTTTCTTCAAGCCTCACGCTTCTCCAGTGATGCCGCTCATGAACTACGCACACCACTCACTATCATGCAGGGCTATGTGGAACGGGCAATCGATGAGGCCGAGCCTGGCTCAAAAATTCAGATACAGCTACGCATGATTTCTGATGAAATTGAGCGACTATCATCAATTACTCAAAAATTACTACTGTTAGCACAAGCCGATGGCGGACAACTAAAATTAGATTTTGAATTTATTAATGTGAGCGATGTGCTTGATGAATTAGTTGAGGATATGAGCTTATTTGATCCTCCACTAATTGCACGAGGAAAGATACAGAAAAAACTCATGTTTGAAACAGATCGTGCACTTTTCCAGCAATTAATGAACAACCTGTTTACTAATGCAGTTAAATATAACGTCCCTAATGGCTGGATAGATATAGCGGCTTGGTCAGAAGCTGGCGAACTTCATATTCGACTATCCAATCCCACTGATTGCATTAGCGAAGATTTCGCAAGTAAAGCATTCGATAGATTTTCGCGGGGAGACGGAGCACACAACCGCAAGATAGATGGGACAGGACTTGGTCTAAGTCTATGTAGAGAAATTGCACATGCTCACCAAGGCAAACTCAGCTTCGATGTTTTCGATCAACGTATTGTGACCGTTGAATTTACTGCACCAATAAAAAATTCAACCAGCTCTTACACAAGTTAATACACAACTGAGATTTCAAGTTTCTAAAATTCAGAAGCCTGTTTCAATACGCACAGCTAATTTTTCTGGCAAACCCGCTGCTCGACTATCCTCTGCAACCGCCGAATGATCGTAGTCGACGCGATGAAACGTGAGCTTTTCTTCATCCAGATCCAACATCGCGTAATTGGCGCGAGTATCACCGTCACGTGGCTGCCCCGCCGATCCAACAGTCGCTAGCCAGTAACGCTGAGACCTAACGTGAATCGCGACATTGGGTGTAATGGGCACGCGCGCCATTTCACGATCTGTAATTCGATAATAGAGGGACTGCTCATGCACGTGCCCACCTAGCACGTAGCGAACTTCGGTATGACGGGCAACCGCTTGCATGCTTCGGTTGGCAGTACGCTCTTCCAATACATACTGCCAACGCTCTGGTGCGTCGGCAGTCGCATGTACCAAAAACACGTTATCAAACAACATAGTCAATGGTAGTTGCTGCAACCATTCGCGCTGACTCTCTGTGAGCTGTTCACGCGTCCATGCAGCTGCCAACTCAAACCATCCGGCATCCGGCGCGACATCGAGCTCGGGCAAAATATCGTGATTGCCACGAACAATCAATGCACCCTCCTGCTGCAGCCACCGACAACGCTCAACCACTTCTCCAGGATGCGGACCATAGCCAACCAAATCACCCAAAATTGCAAACCGATCTGCGCCCTGATCGCGCGCATGCTCCAGACACGCATCCAGCGCGGGAAGATTGGCATGCACGTCAGCTAACAGAGCGAGTTTCACATTAGGCTTTCAGGAATTTGATGAGAAATGTAAACCGGCCGCCACGCTGACAGCAACCAGATTGATAGTCTTCGAATGTAAAGTTATTAACCAATTAACGCTTCTGTCATTCTTTTACGTGGCACTCCCCATAAATTTAAATTTACTGTATATTTGTACAGTACTTAAACCTGACTAGGGAGCCACATCATGCGTTATGACTTAGGTAATCACTACGACATCAGCCCTGAATTAAGCGACCGCCATCATTGGATACGCGGCACCGATGTGCAGCACATCTGGAGAAAATTCGGTTGGGTGCCGCCGAGTGAATATCGGCGGGATTTTCAAATGAATTCGATCAAAGATCCCAGCGACAAGACAGCAAGGCAAACGAATTGATTAATTTACAGATTATTTGGTTAGTCGCTAATCGAGCGACTAACCAAAATCTAGTTGCTGCAAACGAGACTTATCGAGCCGCGTTTCGCTGCCTTATCATCATGGCCCAGAATGATGGTTTGCCTGTCATTGCCCTGACACGTAATCGCCACCTGAGATTCCTCAGCACTCCAACA
>CANGFL010000155.1 GCA_947453015.1 Oxalobacteraceae bacterium
CAGCTAATGCATCCAGACGCGTAGCTCGTAAGGTGCGTCGTGCATCCAGCACATCCATGATGCCGACTGCACCATTTTTATAAGCGAACTCGGCTGCGTTAGCTGATTTTTCTGCGGCGAGTAATAATTCATCACGATTACGACGAACTCGCTCAGCCGCGCTGCTTAGCGTAGACCACGCTAAACGAATTTCATTGTCTGCGATAGCACGCGCTCGTATCAAACTCTGCTCAGCTGCAGTTCGAGCAGTCTGTGCGGCGAGAATTTCACCCTTGTAGTAGTAGTTGGTAAAGAGCGGAACCTGAACAGAAAATCCTACGCTACTTCCATTACTGTGAAGTGCATCACCCGGTTGCGGATAATGTTCGTATTGCATACCCACTGAAATATCGCGAGTGCGTAATGATTGCGCCAAACGATTACCAGCATCGGCGGCATCAACTCGTGCCATCGCGGCCCGAACATCGGGTCGTTGCGCGATGATGTCTTTGAATTGACGATCCGATAAAGGTTCAGGCCTGTTCAATTCAACCCAAGGGTCAACCGCCTCCAGGCTATCCATCCGCTCTGTTAATCCCAAGATCAACGCCAATGAACGTCTAGCTGCAGCCAATTCACTCTTGGCGGATTCAACATCATTTTGTGACCGCAACGCGTCAACACGCACACGCTCCACATCCGAACCTGCAACATCACCGGCCGATTTGCGCAACTGAGCGGCTGCCAACATGGATTCCATCAGTCGCGAAGTCTCTAATGTGGCAGCACGTTTTTCTTGTGCCGCCTTCAAATCAATATAGGCTAATGCCACGATCAAACCCAGCTGTCGCTCAGTATCGACCACATCGGATTGAATAGCTTGCATCAATGTTTGTGCATTTTCTTGACGCAGCTCGCGTTTGCCACCACGTTCAATCAACTGATCGACCCTTGCGATGGTATCGATCGATCGATTCCACAAACGCCCACTGCCTCCACCGTTGGCAGTGTTAATGCTATTGGTGGCGAGGGTTACGCTGGGATTCGGCGCGGCACCCGCAATCAATACGTTAGCTTTCGCGTTGTCGATCGCGGTACGTGCCAGCTTCAAATCATAATTACGTTCACGTGCCAGGGTTTGAGCTTCGGAGAGCGTCAATGGCCACGAGGGTTCCTGCGCAGATGCGCTGCTCGAAAAAGCCAGCGCCAGCACCACTGCCAGCAGGGAAAAAGGAAGCTTCACAAAATCGCCTATAAAAAATTCGAGCGGTATTTCACTAAATGATGCCGCAGCGTACTTATGCAAGCTGTCTTAGGCCTGATCAATTCCTGACATTAGGCTGACATGTGTAAGGTAGGGTTACAAAAAAACACCGGGCCTAAGCCCGGTGTCTTGGTACAGCCGTTGAGATAAAAATCAGGCCGCTTCTGGCACACTGGGTAAACCAGATAAAGCCATCGCCAATTCTTTCTCGTCATATTTGTCGTCTTTGAGGTCACCCGCAAAGTAAGCCGAGTAGGCCGCCATATCGAAATGACCGTGACCACAGAGATTGAAGAGAATAACTTCGCTCTTACCTTCACGCTTGCAACGTAGCGCCTCTTCGATGGCTCCTTTGACAGCATGATTAGCTTCCGGTGCCGGCACGATACCCTCTGTTTTGGCAAACAATACGCCAGCCGCAAAGCACTCAGTCTGATGATAGGCCACGGCTTCAATCAAATCTAACTCTTTCAAATGCGACACCAACGGCGCCATACCGTGATAACGCAAGCCACCTGCATGGAAACCGGGTGGCGTGAAAGAAGAACCGAGCGTGTGCATCTTGGTCAGTGGAGCCATGTGACCTGTATCACCGAAGTCATACGCGTATTTACCGCGTGTCAGTGATGGGCACGCGGCTGGTTCAACTGCCACGATGCGAGGCTTAGGGCCACCACGCAAGCCAGCACCGATGAATGGGAATGCGATACCCGCAAAATTTGAACCGCCACCCGTACAACCAACGATGACATCAGGATAGGCATCGGCCATCGCCATTTGTTCCATCGATTCGATACCGACGATGGTCTGATGCATCAACACATGGTTAAGCACCGAGCCCAATGCATACTTGGTATCGTCATTCGTCGCTGCGATTTCCACCGCTTCAGAAATCGCGATACCTAAACTACCCGGATGAGCCGGTGTTTTTTCTAACACTGAACGACCGTAGTTAGTTTCGTTCGATGGCGATGCCACGCAGCGCGCACCATACGTTTCCATCACAGCGCGACGATATGGCTTTTGATCGTAAGACACTCTGACCTGAAACACGGTCACATCAATACCGTACAGTGAACCTGCAAATGACAGCGACGTACCCCACTGACCTGCACCTGTTTCCGTTGTTAAGCGTTTCACGCCAGCTTGTTTGTTATAGAACGCTTGCGGAATCGCCGTGTTCGGCTTGTGACTGCCAGCCGGACTCACGCCTTCATATTTGTAATAAATTTTCGCGGGTGTACCGAGTGCTTTCTCAAGACCGTACGCGCGGAACAATGGCGCCGGACGCCATAGGCGATATACATCGCGTACAGGTTCAGGAATATCAATCTCACGATCTTGCGAGACTTCTTGCATGATCAATTCCATCGGGAACAACGGCGCGAGATCATCCGGTCCAATCGGATTCAGCGTACCGGGATGCAATACCGGTGGTAGTGGTTTAGGCAGATCCGCTTGAATGTTGTACCAACGACGTGGAATGCGGTCTTCAGGTAATAAGAATTTGACTTGATTCGACATCAGAGTGTCTCCGTTTTTTATGGTTATCAGTGCGCTGCGCAAGCACTATCTTAAGCAGCCAAACATACATACTTTTTTGGCAATTTTTTATCGACTACCGAGAAAATCGTCCAGTCCGAAATTTACTTCGTGAAAGCAGGTTTCGTCCATCACTGAACGTGAAAAATATAGGCTTCAACGATTACCGAGACGTAAATGAAAAACCCCCTGTAATAACAGGGGGTTAATTTCAGTATTACGGGTGAATAGTAGGGTTAAGCTTTACTTAGCTTTTAAGCATTCACTCATGAAGGCCTTACGTTCATCGCCTTTTTTGCCAGTGGCTTCCTTGTTGCAGGTCACCATCTTGTTTTGCTGAGAATTCTTAGGTGCTTCTGCGGGTGCTTCAGGCTTTTTGCTTAGGCAGTCTTTCATAAAAGCCTTACGCTCATCACCTTTCTTGCCAGTCGCATCTTTATTGCACGTGGCCATTTTGTTTTGCTGTTCATTCGCCGCAAACGCAGGATTCAAAGCAAGCAAACCCAACAAGGCCAGCGCTGTCATTATTGATTTCATTATCTCTCCACGATGTCTCGGTACGGGATGGAATAGTCGTCACAGACCTCCCCGCTACAGTCTGTTACGCAAAACTATAAAACGCCAACCTTACAGAATTTATACAAGCACGCTACCAAACGACTTTTTTTCTACTTAGCTGAACTGCTGCCAGAGCCAGGCCGCCACACGCAGCGCCACCTTATCTTCGCCCGGCCTCCCTACCACTTGCAAACCCACCGGCATGCCCGAGCCACCCTTATAAAACGGTAAATGAACACACGGCAAACCCAACAAAGTCCAGACACGACCAAAAACCGGATCACCGGTCTGAGTTAAGGTCGCGGGTGCTTCACCCACCGCGCTGGGCGCAAGCACTACTTCATATTCGCCAAATGCACTTGAGACAGCCGCTTTCGCCGAATGCGCCAACTGCAAATTAGCGCGGTGCTGGTCGATTGAAATCTGCTGACCCATAGTGAGCACTTCGCGCAAGCCGGGACTCAATTCACTCAAGCGCTGCAAACGTTCGTAAGCCAATGAACGAACTAAATCAAAGCCCATGATTTCTTTCTGCGCTTGCAGCAATCCAGCGAAACTATCGGGCAGCGTCATTTCGCGCACACGATGGCCTGCCTTAGCAAACATCGATGCTGCATGTTGCATAGCGCGTTGCGTATCTTCATCGGCGAATGACCATTCATGCGTATGACACAAGGCGATGCGCGGCGCGATGGATGTTTCGAGATGAAGCAGACTGTGATCGCTACTAGCAGCCGCTGCAAACAACGCCACGTCTTCAACGGAGCGCGCTAAAAAACCTAGCGTATCAAGTGAATCTGATAAGGGCTTTACACCAGAACGATTTATTAAACCAAAACTCGGTTTGTACCCAACGATGCCGCAAAAGGCCGCCGGGCGAATCACTGATGCGGCGGTTTGCGATGCAAATGCCAAGGGCACCATATGATCAGCAACTGCCGCTGCAGAACCACTTGATGAGCCACCCGGTGTGTGAGTCAGTCGATGGGGATTGCGCGTTTTACCCGGTGTGAATGTGGCAAATTCTGTCGTGACTGTTTTGCCCAACATAATCGCGCCTTGCTCACGACACAAAGCAACGACCGAGGCATCCGCCGACGGTTGCTGTGATTGGTAGATGCTGGAGCCATAGGTAGTTGGCATGTCGACGGTATCGAACAAGTCTTTTACGCCTATGGGTAAACCATGCAGCAAGCCTTGAACGGGGCCTTTATCTAGCTGCTGCGCGTTTTTTAATGCGGCATCAGCGGCCACATGAACCCAAGCTTTGACATCCTCTTCGCGAGCATCGATGCGATCCAAACAAGCGCGCACTACGTGCTCAGCTTTGATTTCTCTCGCGACTAATTTTTTTGTTAGAACACTGGCACCGAGTTCATTCAGTGGGATGGACATAGCTGATCCTTATAGTTTTGTGCGCTTCAGAGCATGCCTATGAATAACCAAAGACAGCTCAGTTCGCTAGCAGTATAGAGTGATCAACGCGATGAAAGAAGACTTGCCGGTTTGAGAAGGTAAAGTGAACTAA
>CANGFL010000156.1 GCA_947453015.1 Oxalobacteraceae bacterium
CCATCATCAATCAAATTCCGTTATGTCGTTGTTCGTATGGTCCGTATGCGCGTGCGATGGTGCGCATCTGTAAAGAAGAAGCGTTTCATGCTCGTCAGGGATTTGATGTGGTGATGGCTTTATGCCGGGGAACACCGGAACAAAAACAGATGGCTCAGGAAGCATTGAATCGTTGGTGGTGGCCGGCGCTGATGATGTTTGGCCCGCCCGATACTGAGTCAGTAAACAGCGCGCAGTCAGCACGTTGGAAGATTAAATTATTTTCTAATGATGAACTGCGTCAGCGTATGGTCGATCAGACCGTACCTCAAGCCGAGTTTTTGGGTTTGAGTATTCCTGATCCGGATTTACGCTGGAATGAAGAACGTGGTGAGTATGATTTTGGTGCGATTGATTGGTCTGAGTTTTACAGTGTTTTAAAAGGTAATGGCCCATGCAATCGTGATCGTATTCAAACCCGTCGCAAGGCATGGGATGACGGTGCTTGGTTTCGTGATGGTTTGAATGCACACGCAGAAAAACAGACAGCCAAATCCAAGGCGGCGTGATCAGCACACAGGGGATAGCGATGAGTAAAGAATGGCCGTTGTGGGAAATTTTTATACGAAGTCAGCACGGGCTATCGCATAAACACGTGGGTAGCTTGCATGCACCGGATGCTGAGATGGCATTAAATAATGCGCGCGATGTGTATACCCGCCGTAATGAAGGTGTATCGATATGGGTTGTGCCTGCTAGCGTGATTGTGGCGAGTAGCCCGGAAGATCGCGGAGAATTTTTCGATCCGTCTGCTAGCAAAATTTATCGGCATCCGACTTTTTTTACTATTCCTCCCGAAGTAGGCAATCTCTAAATTTTTGACATGATGGATACAGAAAAATTTAATTGGTGCCTGCGTGCTGGCGACAACACGTTAGTGTTATCACAGCGTTTGTCTGAATGGTGTGGCAAAGGTCCGGCGCTTGAAGAAGATATGGCGTTAACGAATATCGCGCTGGATTTACTGGGGCAGTCAACCTTGTGGTTATCGTACGCGGCCACCATTGAAGGTAAAGATCGAGATGAGGATGATCTGGCATTTTTGCGTGATGCTCATGATTTCCGAAATGTGGTTTTAGTTGAGCAGCCGAACGGCGATTATGGTGATACTTTGGTGCGTCAGCTGTATTTCGATGTTTGGCACGCGCTGTGGTTACGATCATTGTTACGTTCATCCGATACACATATCGCACAGATAGCAGAAAAATCTCTCAAAGAAGTTTCTTATCATTTGCGTCGAAGCAGCGATCTGGTGATTCGATTAGGTGATGGTAGCGATGAAAGCCATGCACTTATGCAGCGCTCTGTCGATGATCTGTGGATGTATTCCGGTGAATGCTTCATTGATGATGAATTGGATATAGCCATCGCTGATCGTCAAATCGCGCCGCTGCCTTCGAGTCTGAAAGAAGAATGGTTCACGACAATACAAAGAATTTTTTCTAAGGCTACCTTGACTATGCCTGCCAAAGACGCGTGGATGCAGCAGGGCGGTAAGCAAGGTCGCCATACCGAGCATCTTGGTTATCTGCTCGCAGAGATGCAATTCCTTCAGCGTGCCTACCCGGGTGCTACATGGTGACGTTCACCTCAGAACAGTTGTGGCAATGTTTGTCTACGGTGAGTGATCCTGAGATTCCGGCAGTTTCTGTGGTTGACTTAGGTATTGTGCGCGAGTTGATATGGCAAGATGATGAAACGTGTGAAGTGATTATCACGCCCACGTATTCTGGTTGTCCTGCCACACAAGTGATTGCCGAGAGTATCGAGCAAGCGCTGAAATCGTTGGGTGTGGAAAAAATTAGTATTCGAACGCAATTATCGCCAGCATGGACCACGGATTGGATGACCGCCACTGGTCGAAAAAAACTCAAAGCTTTTGGTATTGCGCCTCCAGCTCACTGCGTATCCTCAGAACAATCATCGATTGATATCTCAGGACTAAGCAATCGCAGGATGCCAGATATCGAGTGTCCACAATGCGGTTCATCGCATACTCGTTTATTAAGTCAATTCGGTTCAACGGCTTGCAAGGCTCTCTATAGATGCAATGAATGTCTAGAGCCTTTTGATTATTTCAAGCCGCATTGAGCGACTAATTTTTCATCCCTTTATCGCATGTCACATTTTCATCCTTTAAAAATTTCTGGACTACATCGTGATACGCGCGACGCCGTGCTGATTACTTTTGATATTCCGGCTGCTTTAGCCTCTGAGTTTATTTATCAGCCGGGGCAGCATCTGACATTGCGTGCGCATATTCAAGGTGAGGAAGTGCGTCGCTCGTACTCTATTTTTTCAGCAGTACAAGACGATAAGCTGCGCATCGCAATAAAAAAAGTCAGTGACGGCGTATTTTCAACATGGGCTACCAGTTCACTAGAGGTAGGTAGCGTGATTGATGTGATGCCCCCGTCGGGTAATTTTCATTTGCATTTCGATGTGGCTAGTCAACGTCGTTATCTGGCGGTGGCTGCCGGCAGCGGAATTACTCCGATTTTCTCAATTATTAAAAGTACTTTACTAGCAGAGCCTCAAAGTAGTTTTACGCTCATCTACGGAAATCGCGCATCATCAACTGTGATGTTAAGAGATGACATCGCAAATCTTAAGGATCAATTCCTTGATAGATTGTCGGTGATTCATGTGTTGAGCCGTGAAAAGCAAGATATCGATGTATTTAATGGTCGGATTGATGCAGAAAAATTTAGCCAGTTAGCAGCGCACTGGATTTCTTTGGCTGATATTGATCATGCATTTATTTGCGGCCCACAGACCATGATGATGCAGGTATCAGAGTGCTTGAAATCATTCGGTATGCCTGGCGATCATATACATATGGAATTATTTGGGGTGGCAGGTGCGCAGACGACGCGCAAGCGTTCGCTTGGTCCATCGGCTTCTGCTGATGTGTGTGAAGTTACCGTTATCGTCGATGGTAATCACCAAAGTTTTACGATGCATCGTGATCAACAATCTGTTTTGGACGCTGGCTTAGAACAAGGTATTGATCTGCGCTATGCCTGTAAAGGTGGAATTTGCGCTAGCTGCCGTTGCAAGCTGATTGAAGGTCAAGTCGATATGGACGCTAACTACGCACTCGAAGATTATGAGGTGGCGCGCGGTTTTGTATTAAGCTGCCAAGCGTTTCCTATGACAGAAAAACTCGTGCTCGATTTTGATCAGGACAGCTGAATGAACACTACTCTGCCTACCGACCCCAAGGTCTTAGCTCAGGCAAGCGCTGAGCATATGTATGCGCGCGATAATGCGACCCAAGGCTTAGGTATACAGTTAATCGATGTCGGTCCTGGATCTGCGTGTATGCAAATGCAAGTGCGTCCTGATATGCTGAATGGCCATGCGACGTGTCACGGTGGTTTTATTTTTACCTTGGCGGATTCAACATTTGCCTTTGCCTGTAATAGTTATAACCTGCAGACAGTGGCAGCGGGTTGTACGATTGAATTTCTAGCGCCTGCCTTCGAAGGTGAAGTCCTTGAAGCGCATGCGACCGAACAAGCACGTAGTGGCAAAACCGGTGTGTACGACGTTGTAGTCACGAATACGGATGGAAAAAAAATAGCGCTGATGCGTGGGAAATCCCACCAGATCTCAGGATCCGTCATACAGAGCGCATAAAAACTAGGAGATCAGGGATGTCCGCCCAGACAAATTATTCAGAACTCGAGCCGATAGAAAAAGCGAGTCAAGATGAATTGCAGGCGCTGCAGCTTCAGCGGCTAAAGGCGACTCTGCAGCATGCGTACGCCAATGTGCCACATTTCCGAAAAAGTTTTGATGATCAAGGAATTCAACCTGATGATCTGAAAACTTTATCTGATCTTTCAAAATTTCCATTTACGACTAAAGCTGATTTACGTGCCAACTATCCGTTCGGTATGTTTGCTGTGCCACGCGAACAGGTGGTACGTATCCACGCTTCTTCAGGCACCACGGGTAAACCGACTGTGGTGGGTTACACGCAAGACGATATTGATACGTGGGCTTCATTGGTGGCGCGCTCGATACGTGCATCAGGTGGTCGCGCCGGTGATATCGTGCATGTGGCCTATGGCTATGGTTTGTTTACCGGTGGCTTAGGCGCGCACTATGGTGCGGAGAAGTTAGGTTGCACGGTGATTCCGATGTCGGGTGGTCAGACAGAAAAGCAAGTCCAGCTTATTAATGACTTCCGTCCTGACATCATCATGGTCACGCCGTCATATATGTTGAACTTGATTGAAGAATTTGAACGGCAAGGATTAGATCCTGCCGCCTCTTCTTTACGTATAGGTATTTTCGGAGCCGAGCCATGGACCGAATCTATGCGGCTTGAAATTGAGCAGCGCGCTGGTCTTGATGCAGTTGATATCTATGGCTTATCTGAAGTGATGGGTCCAGGGGTGGCGAATGAATGTATCGAGACCAAAGATGGTCCGGTCATTTGGGAAGATCATTTTTATCCCGAGATTATTAATCCCGTCACGGGTGAGGTAGTTGCCGATGGTCAGCCGGGTGAGTTGGTATTTACCTCGTTGACTAAACAAGCGATGCCCGTTATTCGATATCGCACGCGTGACTTAACCTGGCTGTTACCGCCAACCGCGCGCAGCATGCGTCGTATGGGAAAAATTCTCGGGCGCACAGATGACATGATGATTATTCGCGGCGTGAATGTATTTCCTTCGCAAATCGAAGAATTACTATTGCAACAGCCATCACTAGCGCCGCATTATCAGTTGGTGCTGACGCGTGAAATGCACTTAGATCAGTTAGAGGTATTAGTCGAAACCCGCG
>CANGFL010000157.1 GCA_947453015.1 Oxalobacteraceae bacterium
ATATTTTTTCTTTTTCAGTGTCTGGAATACCCGGGCCGTCATCTTCGACGGTCAGCACGCCAAAGCCATAGTCTTGAATGCAGCTCACTGTTACCACGCTACCCTCTGGCGAATAACGTATCGCGTTATCGACCAAATTATCGATCAAATCGCGCAACAAGAAACGATCACCTTTGACAAAGGTTGGCCGCAAATCAAAACCAATATCGATATTTTTTTGGGTCGCCTGATCGACAAAATTTTGGACCGACTCCGTCACTAATTCGTCCAGCGATAAACGCTCTAAACGATCGCGCTCAAAATCACCTGGCTCCGAACGCGCCAGCGCCAGTAACTGATTAGCTTGTCGCGCCATTCGTTCTGTGGACACCATCATCAAGGCAGTTGATTGCGCCGTATCGGGATCATCGCGATGATGCGCCTGTAACCACTCAAGCTGAGCTTTAAAACCCGCTAAGGGCGTTCGTAGCTGATGCGCCGCATTCGCCAAAAAATCTTGTTTTGCGCGAGCACTGTCTTGAACTCGCGCCAACAAACCATTAATAGCGCGAATAAACGGCACCACCTCACGCGGTGCTTTGGTTAAAGGCACTTCAGATAAATCATCGGTTTTACGAAGCTCTAAATTTTGCTGTAACTCACCCAGCGACAACAGGCCTTTATTAAGAGCGACCCAAACGACGGCTGGAATCAGCAATAACAAAAGCAATTCAAGAGCGACCAAAGAGAGAAGAATGCGTAATTTAAACTGCAGTCGCTTTATCCGTGTTTCTGCCACACCGATAAGAACCGTTTCGCCGCCTACAACAGTACGCAGCGATATAGCGCGGATTTCTTCACCACGCATAGTAGAGAGGTAAGCAACCCACGTATTAGTATTTTCAGGAGCACGCAACTTTGGGAAATCAAGATCGCCGGCAATCGTTTTACCTTGCAAGTCACGAACAACGAAAAAGATTTCATCGAAGTGATCAACCCGCAAGACTTGCTCAGCCTGCTGAGATAATTGCAACTCAACCGAATTTCCTGACTCCTGCATATGCGGCACGAGAGCCCAAGCTGCATCAGCCAGACTTTGATCTAAAGCTGTTTGAGCAGGTAACCAAGCCAGCCAGTAAATAGCGGTCGCACCCGCTAAATTTACAACCATCAGCGGTATGACCAACCACCGCAGCAGCTTGCCGCGCAAACTCATCGTGCAGACTGCTCCAGCATGTAACCAAAACCGCGAATAGTTTTAATAGTTATGCCGGCTTTGTCGATTTTTGCGCGTATGCGTGAAATGTAGACTTCAACCGCATTCAATGTCACTTCTTCACCCCACGGCAAAATAGCATCAATGATTTGCTGCTTAGAGACGACGCGCGATGCGTGTTGCATCAGATATTCGAGCACAGCCCATTCGCGAGCGGAGAGTTCGATCGTTAAACCATCAATCGTGGCACGTCGCGCAAACGGATCCAGCTGCAAGCCACCCAATTGCAAATCGACTGACCGGGGGTTACTACGCCTGACCAGTGCTTTCAGACGCGCTACCAACTCTGGTGCGGCAAACGGTTTAACTAAATAATCATCTGCGCCCATTTCTAAACCGCGCACGCGATCTTGCACGTCATCGCGCGCAGTCAACAGCAACACGGGCAATTGACTGCCACGCGAGCGCAGACGGCGCACGACTTCAAAACCATCGATGCCGGGTAAGCCAATATCGAGCACGGCGACCGACATTTCACGCGCTTGCAGGGCACGATCGGCATCGTCACCGTTATGCACGACATCCACGACCATGCCATGCCCACGCAAAATTCTTGCAATGCCATCGGCCAGCACCGGATCATCTTCTACTAGCAATACATGCATGTTGGGTCCAAGTATCATCGTATTTACTCGGTTATTTTGCCAGAGACTGAGGATTCGCTGGAGGAATCGGTGGGGACGGCGGAATAATCGGCGCCGCATCATCGTTAAACCATGGGAAAGCCAAGGGCAACAGCAATAGCGTAAAGAAGGTAGCTGAAATCACACCACCGACAATTACCGCCGCAAAAGGACGCTGAGTTTCAGATCCAATGCCGTGTGAAAGCGCCGCCGGCAGCAAACCCAAACCCGCCATCAAAGCGGTCATTAAAATGGGACGCAGCCGCGATACCGCACCTTCAATCGCCGCCGTTAGTACGTTCTTTTCTTTGTGCAGTAACTCAACGATCTGCTCCACCATGATCACACCGTTTTGCACCGAAATTCCCGCCACGGCGATAAAACCTACCGCAGCCGATACTGAGAAATGCAAACCTGCGAGTGCTAGTGCTGCGATTCCACCGATCATGGAACCCGGTACGATCAACAGTACCAAAATCGCTTTACGAACCGATCCAAACGCCCAGAACAGCAACGAGAAAATCAACAACAAAGTAATCGGCACAATAATCGCCAAACGTTTAACCGCACGCTGTTGATTTTCAAATTGCCCACCCCAGGTAATTGTGTAACCGGGCGGCAGTACCACTTTTTCGCGAACTTTTTTCTGCGCTTCCCGAACAAAACTGCCTTGATCACGACCTAACAAGTTCGCTTTGACTGATGCACTACGTCCGCCAGCCTCGCGACTAATTCGTGCGGCACCCTGTCGGGTTTGTATGCGCGCTAATTCACCCAAACTCACCGTACCAGCGCCATTCGGCAAACTTACCTGTACGAGCGCGACATCATCAATGGCGTTTCGATAGTTTTCTTTTAGACGCACAGTGACATCAAACCGTTTGTCGCCTTCATAAAAAGTATTCACCGCCATTCCTGCCAGCGCCGTTTGTATCGCCAAATTGACATCGATCACATTCACACCAAGTCGTGCAATTTTTTCACGATCAATAGCAATATCTAATTCGCTTTGGCCACTAATAGGTATGGCCGCCACATCGGCAGAGCCGCGTATACCTTTGAGTATGTGCGCAATCTGCTCACTTTTCTCGCTTAGAATTTCTAGATCAGGACCATAAATTTTGATCGCTATCTCACCTTTGACGCCAGACAAGGCTTCTTCCACATTATCTTGAATGACTTGCGAAAAATTGGTCGGAACACCTGGGATTCTCCGTATCTTTTTACCCATGTCAGCAACCAAAGCTTCTTTGGATGCAAAGCGCCATTCACCGGCAGGTTTGAGATCCGCCAAAATCTCCATGTTATTCGGGCCCTTAGGATCCGTGCCGTCATCCGGTCGACCTACATGCGAGACCACACTTTTGACTTCGGGATAGCTGCGTAAGATTTGTCTGACTTGTCGCTCTATTCCTTTGCTGGTATCCAACGACGTCGCCGGGGGCAAAGAAATAGTAAGCCAGATATTTCCTTCATCGAGCTTAGGTACAAACTCGCTACCCAATAATGGCGAAAGTAAAAACGCTACGGTCATCACAGCGCCTGACGACATAATCACCACAAATCGATGTAATGCTGCCCAACGTAAAAACAATCGATAGCGTTGCTGCAGACTATCCATCCAGCCTATGTGCTTTTCTTCCATCGTGTGCTTTTGCATAGTCACAGCTAGCAACGTCGGCACCAGGGTCATGGTGAGTATGACTGCGCCCAACATCGCAAACGACAAGGTCAACGCGACCGGCGCGAAGATTTTTCCTTCAACGCGCTGAAACGTAAAAATAGGAATGAAGGCCACAATGATGATGGCTTTGGCAAAGAGAATCGGATGCCCCATCTCCACGACCGTGCGTCGTAACGAAGCCAAGCGCAATGCCGAGCTTGCTTCATTGTTTAAACCCGGCTCGACAGTGTTCAACGCAAGGCGAACCATCAACGCCTCTACCAGCACCACCGCACCATCGATGATGATGCCGAAGTCAACCGCACCCAGAGAAATTAAGTTAGCGGGAATATTACGTATATCCAGCATGATGAAAGCGCATAGTAGCGACAGTGGAATCACCGTAGCCACAATCAACGCTGCACGCCAATTACGTAAAAAAATCACCAAAATGGCGATCACTAATGCAGCACCGACCAATAAATTTTCTGCTACCGTTTTAACGGTGTGCGCAATAAGCTCCGTTCTATCGTAAATCGCATGAATTTTTACGCCGGGTGGAAGCTTGGCGCTGATTTGCTCCACTTTATCTTTGACCTCGCTAACAACCCGCGCTGCGTTACCGCCTTTGGTCATTTGTACGATGCCTTCAACCACGGTGTCTCTGTCGTTATATGCAACGATGCCTGATCGACTACGCGCACCAATGGTGGCTTCGGCCACATCCGAGACCAACACCGTCTTGCCCTCTTTCGCCTTCACGACCACGCGACCAATATCAGCAACGCTCGTAAAAATACCCATGCCGCGAA
This sequence comes from Oxalobacteraceae bacterium, assembly GCA_947453015.1. Lineage (GTDB taxonomy): Bacteria > Pseudomonadota > Gammaproteobacteria > Burkholderiales > Burkholderiaceae_D > Pernthalerella. Next base: position 4,354 of record CANGFL010000157.1, read on the forward strand.
TAACTAATGCTTCATCACCACGGCGCACAAAACCACCGCCGACATTCGCGGAGTTGTTCATCAAAGCTGTACTTAGCTGATCGATCGACACGCCGTAGCGTTTCAATGCATACGGATCAATACGAACTTGATACTCTTTGATCGTGCCGCCAAAACTCACCACATCGGCCACATTCGGCACGAAGCGTAAGTTCGGACGTATTACCCAATCCTGTATCGCCCTCACCTCAGTGATGGGCATGTCTTTAGGCGCCTCTAATACATAGCGATAAATTTCACCGACCGCTGTCGTCAGTGGAGCTAGCGTTGGCTGCACGCCCGGTGGCAAGGTGACGTTTTGTAGTTTTTCTAAAACCTGCTGACGTGCGAAGTAATCATCCGTGCCGTCACCGAAGGTCAAGGTAACAACTGACAAACCAGAAATGCTGACTGAGCGCAGCTGCGTCTGGCGCGGCACACCGGACATTTCACGCTCAA
>CANGFL010000158.1 GCA_947453015.1 Oxalobacteraceae bacterium
ATATGAACGCGTACTCACATTTGATTTATCAAGCGTAGTACGTAACATGGCTGGCCCATCGAATCCTCATGCCCGTGTAGCGACCTCTGATTTGGCAGCGAAAGGGATTGCAGGTAAGTGGGAAGATGTACCGGGGCAGATGCCTGATGGCGCGGTCATCATCGCAGCGATTACGAGCTGCACGAATACATCCAATCCACGTAACGTGATTGCGGCAGCACTGTTAGCACGCAATGCCAACAAACTGGGACTCGTGCGTAAACCTTGGGTGAAATCATCGCTAGCACCGGGATCTAAAGCAGTGACTATGTATTTGGAAGAAGCCGGCTTGATGGGCGATTTAGAAAAGCTAGGCTTTGGTGTGGTGGCCTATGCCTGCACATCATGTAATGGTATGTCGGGTGCGTTGGATCCGGTGATTCAAAAAGAAATCATTGATCGTGATTTATATGCGACGGCTGTGTTGTCGGGTAACCGAAATTTTGATGGCCGTATTCATCCGTATGCCAAGCAGGCATTTTTAGCATCGCCACCGCTAGTTGTGGCCTATGCCATTGCTGGCACGATTCGTTTTGATATTGAAAAAGATGTGTTAACGGTGGTGAATGGCAAAGAAATTCGTCTCAAAGATATTTGGCCAACCGATGAAGAGATTGATGCCATCGTTAAATCGAGCGTCAAGCCAGAACAGTTCCGCAAAGTGTATGAGCCGATGTTTGCGATTCAGGCAGATAGCGGCACCAAAGTTAGCCCCTTGTATGAATGGCGTGGCCAATCAACCTACATTCGTCGTCCGCCCTATTGGGAAGGTGCATTGGCAGGTGAGCGCGGCTTAAAAGGGATGCGTGCGTTAGCGGTATTGGGTGACAACATCACTACTGATCATTTGTCGCCATCGAATGCGATCATGCTCGATAGCGCAGCAGGTGAGTACCTCGCCAAAATGGGCTTGCCTGAAGAAGACTTCAATTCGTATGCAACGCATCGCGGTGATCACTTAACAGCGCAGCGTGCCACCTTTGCGAATCCGACGTTGATCAATGAAATGGCTGTCGTCGATGGAAAAATCCAAAAAGGATCGCTAGCGCGTATTGAACCTGAAGGCAAAGTGACGCGTATGTGGGAAGCGATTGAAACCTACATGGATCGCAAACAGCCGTTGATCATTATTGCCGGTGCCGATTATGGTCAGGGTTCCTCACGTGACTGGGCTGCCAAAGGCGTGCGTTTGGCAGGTGTGGAAGCTATTGCCGCTGAAGGTTTTGAGCGTATTCATCGCACTAATTTGATAGGCATGGGAGTGTTACCACTCGAATTTAAAGCCGGCGTCGATAGAAAAAAACTCGGTATCGATGGTACCGAAACCTATGATGTTGTTGGTGAGCGCAAACCACGCTCTGATCTGACGCTGATCATTCACCGTAAAAATGGTGAACGCGTTGAGGTTCCCGTCACCTGTCGCTTAGATACCGCCGAAGAAGTGTCGATTTATGAAGCGGGTGGTGTGCTGCAACGCTTCGCGCAAGATTTTCTGGCTTCGACAAAGGCGGCTTGATCATGGCACATGCTCCTCAAATTAAAGTCACTGCTACCTATATGCGCGGTGGTACGAGTAAAGGTGTTTTTTTTCGTCAGCAAGATCTACCTGAAAGTGCTCAACAACCCGGAGCAGCGCGTGACAAATTATTGTTGCGCGTGATTGGTAGCCCCGATCCTTATGGCAAACAGATCGACGGTATGGGTGGTGCTACGTCGAGTACCAGTAAGTCGGTGATCATTTCAAAAAGCACTCGCCCGGATCACGATGTTGATTATTTATTTGGTCAAGTATCGATTGATAAAGCCTTCGTTGATTGGAGTGGTAATTGCGGCAATCTGTCAGCCGCGGTTGGTCCTTTCGCTATTAGTAATGGCTTAGTCGATGCGAGCCGCATACCGAAAGACGGTGTCGCCATCATTCGTATCTGGCAAGCCAACATCAGCAAAACCATCATTGCGCATGTGCCTGTGGTGAATGGTGTTGTGCAAGAGACTGGTGATTTCGAACTCGATGGTGTGACATTCCCTGCTGCAGAAGTACAACTGGAATTCATGGACCCAGCGGCCGAAGAAGATGGCGCGGGTGGCGCGATGTTTCCTACTGGCCGCGTTGTTGATCAACTTGAGGTACCTGGCGTGGGTACGCTGACTGCGACGATGATTAACGCAGGTATTCCCACCATTTTCATCAATGCACAGGAAATTGGTTATACCGGCACTGAGCTGCAAGAAGCGATTAATGGTGATCCTAAAGCGCTGGCGATGTTTGAATTGATTCGCTCGCACGGCGCGCTGCGCATGGGTTTGATTAAAACGCTTGAGGAAGCAACCCAGCGTCAACATACTCCCAAGGTGGCGTTTGTCGCTCAATCTGCAGACTATATTTCATCGAGCGGAAAACAAGTAAAAGCAGGGGATATCGATTTGCTAGTGCGCGCGCTATCTATGGGTAAGTTGCATCATGCGATGATGGGTACCGCCGCTGTCGCGATTGGTACTGCCGCAGCCATTCCTGGCACGCTAGTGAATGCTGCCGCTGGTGGTGGTGCACGTAGCGCGGTTCGTTTTGGTCATCCTTCTGGCACTCTGCGAGTCGGTGCAGAGGCTGTCAACAGTAACGGCGAGTGGAGCGTGACTAAAGCCATTATGAGCCGCAGTGCACGCGTGTTGATGGAAGGATGGGTCAGAGTGCCCGGTGATAGCTTTTGATGTGATTGCATAAGCAGTTAGCAGTCGATACATAAAAAATAAGGTAAGGGACACGGAATGGATTACAACGAGTTTTATAAACAATCAATCGATGATCCTGAGACGTTTTGGGGTACACAAGCCAAACGTATTGAGTGGCGTACGCCGCATTCCCGTGTGTTGGATTATTCCAAGCCGCCTTTTTCTAAATGGTTCGTCGGCGGTGAAACCAATCTTTGCCACAACGCGATTGATCGCTGGGTGGATAAGCAAGGCGATCAAACCGCGCTGATCGCAATTTCAACCGAAACCCCTGATGCTGCGCCGGTAGAAAAAACCTGGAGCTTTCGCGAGCTGCAACGCGAAGTTGAGCGCACCGCAGCTATCATGCAATCGCTGGGAGTCGGCAAGGGCGACATGGTGTTGATTTATATGCCCATGATTGCTGAGGCTACGTTTGCAATGCTTGCATGTGCGCGTATCGGTGCAATTCACTCCGTGGTGTTTGGTGGTTTTGCTGCACATAGTTTGGCGACGCGCATTGATGATGCGAAGCCTAAATTAATTGTCTCTGCTGATGCCGGTTCACGTGTCGGAAAAGTGGTTCCGTATAAGCCCTTGCTGGATGAAGCGATTCGTTTGGCATCACACAAGCCCGCGCATGTACTGTTAGTTGATCGCCATCTCTCTGCTATGGAGCGTGTCGCTGGCCGCGATGTTGATTACGCTGAGTTGCGTCAAAAGTTCATGGATGCAAAGGTGCCCGTTACTTGGCTGCCATCCGATCACATCTCGTATATTTTGTATACCTCAGGAACGACTGGCAAACCTAAAGGGGTGCAGCGCGATGTCGGTGGCTATACGGTAGCGCTGGCTACCTCGATGGATTACATCTTTTGCGGTAAGCCCGGTGAAACGTATTTCTGTACCTCCGATATTGGTTGGGTCGTAGGTCACTCGTATATTGTTTATGGTCCGCTCATAGCCGGCATGGCCACCATATTGTATGAAGGCGTACCGGTTCGACCCGATGCCAGCATCTGGTGGCAGATCGTTGAAAAACACAAAGTGTCGCGCATGTTTTCTGCGCCGACAGCGGTGCGCGTACTTAAAAAACATCCCTCTGAACTCATGCGTAAGCATGATCTCTCATCGCTCAAAGCGCTCTATCTCGCCGGTGAACCTTTAGATGAGCCGACGTCGGATTGGATTGCCGGTGAACTCGGTGTACCTATCATTGATAACTACTGGCAGACAGAAACGGGTTGGCCGGTACTTTCGATTGCCAAGGGCGTTCAAGATAAACCCACGCGCTTGGGTAGTCCCGGTGTTCCTATGCCGGGCTACAAAATGAAGCTGTTGAATGAATCAACCGGCGAGCTGTGTGGTGATAATGAAAAAGGTGTATTGGTTATTGAAGGACCGCTACCACCAGGTTGCATGCAAACGGTGTACGGTGATGATCAGCGTTTTGTAAACACCTACTGGTCAAACTTTAGCAACGAGCAGGTGTACTCCACTTTCGATTGGGGTATACGCGATAACGATGGTTATTACTTCATCCTCGGTAGAACGGATGACGTGATTAATGTCGCGGGTCATCGTTTAGGCACACGTGAGATTGAAGAGAGTATCTCTAGTCATCCGAACGTCTCCGAAGTGGCAGTGGTGGGCGTAGAAGATAAACTCAAAGGGCAGGTGGCTGTAGCCTTCGTCGTACCCAAACAGGCAGAGACAGCGGCCGACCCTAAAGCGCGCTTGGCCTTAGAAGCTGAAGTCTGGGGATTGGTCGATAAGCAGTTAGGCGCAGTCGCTCGTCCTGCACGAGTTCATTGTGTGAACTTATTACCCAAGACACGCTCAGGTAAATTGCTGCGTCGTTTGATTCAGGCGATTTGCGAAGGCCGTGATCCGGGGGATACCACCACCATTGAAGATCCTACTTCGTTGGATCAAATTCGAAACGCCCTCAAGGGCTGATTAATTATTCAATCAACTTAGCGTTGCAATCACCGGCGTGTGATCTGAAGGTTGTTCCCATTTTCTGGGCAGCTTGTCGATCTCACACGCCGTGCAGCGCGCTGCGAG
>CANGFL010000159.1 GCA_947453015.1 Oxalobacteraceae bacterium
ATGGAAGATCAAGACGTACGCAAAGATGAGTTGATCGAACGGTTTGGTGCTCCCGTCGCTGCTTTGGTCGACGGCTTGTCTAAGCTAGACAAAATTGAATTCCAAAGTCAGATCGAACATCAAGCGGAAAATTTCCGCAAAATGCTGTTGGCGATGGCGCGCGATGTACGCGTTATTTTGGTCAAACTCGCTGATCGTCTGCACAACATGCGCACGCTGGACGCCATGTCGGCCGACAAACGCCGACGCATTGCGCGCGAGACCATGGAAGTGTATGTGCCGATCGCGCACCGCTTAGGTCTCAACAATATCTATCGTGAACTGCAAGAGCTTTCTTTTTCTCATTTATACCCGCTTCGGTATCGCACCATTTCAAAAGCGCTTCGGGCTGCACGAGGTAATCGTCGTGAAGTGGTCAGCAAGATACTTACATCAGTCAAAGATGCCCTTGAACGTGCAGGAATCAAAGCCGGTGTGTACGGTCGCGAAAAAACTTTGTATGGCATTTATCGAAAAATGCGTAATAAGCATCTGACTTTTTCGCAGGTGTTAGATGTGTATGGGTTCCGCGTCGTCGTCGAAAATTTCGAGAGCTGTTACATGGCACTCGGTACCTTACATGCGCTGTTTAAGCCTATGCCGGGTAAATTCAAAGATTACATCGCCATACCCAAGCTCAACGGATATCAGTCTCTTCATACGACTTTGATTGGTCCGTATGGCACGCCGGTTGAATTTCAGATTCGTACCGAGAATATGCACGGTGTTGCCGAGTCAGGAGTTGCAGCGCATTGGCTATACAAAAATAAAGACGGACAATTAACCGATCTGCAGCAGCGTACACACGCTTGGCTACAATCACTGCTGGATATTCAACATCAAACCGGCGACTCGGCGGAATTTCTTGAACATGTCAAAGTCGATTTATTCCCCGACTCTGTGTATGTGTTCACCCCAAAATCCATCATCATCGCGCTACCTCGCGGAGCAACGGCACTGGATTTTGCTTATTCTATTCATACCGACATTGGCGACCACGCGGTGTCTGCTCGCATCAATCACGAACAAGCAGCACTGAAAACAGAGCTGCGTAACGGCGATATCGTGGCCATTGATGTATCGGACGATGCGCGACCCACACCGAATTGGCTAGCCTTTGTTCGCACTGGAAAAGCACGCTCTGCTATACGTCACCATTTGCGCACAATCGACAGGGAAGAAGCGATCGAGCTGGGTCGTATGCTGTTAGAGCAATCGCTGGCTGTGCTTGAGCTACCCTCAAAAATTCCTACGCACATTGCTGATCGCCTACTGAACGAAACCGGTGTGAAATCCGTCAGTGATCTGTACGCAGAGATTGGGGTTGGTAAGCGCTTGGCAATGCTAGTCGCTCGACATATTCAAGGCTTGGAGGCAAACCAAGTCGACAAAAATCAACCGAAAGAAGCCACTAGCAGCGCTGAAAACAAAATCAAGCCTGTCATTATTTCCGGGCTCGAACCAAGTACATCAGTACAACTTGCTAGTTGTTGCCAGCCTATCCCGGGCGATGCATTGGCTGGCCAGTTGCGGCGCGATCAGACTTTGCAAGTGCACGTTGCTGATTGTGAAATCGCAAAACGTCAGCGCGCCAGAGAGCAAGGGCGATGGATTGATGTGAGTTGGGCAGCAGACCACGCTCGTCGTTTTGAATGCCGTATCCGAGTGTTATTGCACGATGAAAAAGGCGCCCTGGCTCGATTGGCTGCAGAGATTAATGAATCGGATTCGAATATCGTTCATGTCGGTATGGATGAAAGCCACGCCGGCCCCATGACCGAACTGAAATTTACCGTACAAGTCGAAGACCGTATTCATCTAGCACGACTGATGCGCAATGTTAAACGCGTTAAAGGTGTTGAGCGCATCTTGCGCGTACGCGCTTAATCTCACTATTTGAATTGATTCTTGCGTAAGAATCGTATCGCAACGATTTAACTCAGATTCTTTTTCAGCTGCCGTAACCCCACCCACACAATTAATCCCAAGATTGGCAAAGAGATGCCCGTCACAAGGTCAGTATCAATGTGCAGACCTGCGGCTTTGAGCGCCTTTCCGACATAGCTCACCAAACCCGCTAGGTAGTAGGAAATAGCCACCACGGATAAACCTTCAACCGCTTGTTGCAAACGCAATTGCTGCGCCGCGCGTTTATTCATTGACTGAAGAATTTGGTTGTTTTGCTGCTCCTGACGAATGCCTACGCGCGTTCTCAGTAAGGAGTTCGTATTAGCTATTCGCTCTGCCAACATTTTTTGTCGACGGTCAGTGGATAAACAAGTATTCATTGCAGGTGTAAGACGGCGCTACATGAATTCGCTGATGGTTGGCACGCCTTCAATTCGACGCTCTCGTAATTCTTCAATACGTGAATGAACGAGTTTGAAGTAGGCATTCGATGCCGAGAAGCGATAGCTGTTATCGACTGCTAGCTGTTCTAGTCGTGCGGCCAGACTAGTAATACGTTCAAGCAGAAGCTGCTCTTCTGCCATGCCTTCTTCGTCGCCTTTATGACCTGTCTTATCCATGTCGACCATGGTAGCCGTTTGAGACGCGAGCTCAGCTTCAATCGTATTAAGTATTGGACTAGCGCGCTGCGCGTTTGGCAAACCTAGCATTGCCATCTTGCGGTAGGTTTCGATTTCAAGAATTCGTTGTACTAGGCGACCTGCCTGCTGGCCTTTCAATCCCGCATCGCGAACGACAAAGCGAACGAACCCACTCGCATGAATCTGAAAATCTGTCCAAACCTGTGCCGCTTGTGAAGCTTCGCAACCGACAATCGGATTACCGTCGAATAAGCGACGCATGTGAGGTACCGCTTCATCAGGTGGCATTGCGCCGCTTTCAAGCACAATGTGCGTTGCCACCATCAACTTACCTTGCAAACGCAAAAGCCACTCTTGTGGAAGATCTTCGGAGGGCATGCGGTCAAATAATCCCTCAGACTTCAACTCGCCATGTACGCTCGAAACAAACGTGAAGCTAGCAAATTCGCTGTGGCCTTCCCACTTCAAGCGAAAACGACCAAAGTCATGAAAAAAATATTTGGCCTCAACCACGGGCGGTGTAACGCCGTAGTGTATGCATAAGTCAGCCAATAACTGAGTCTGCACGCCGACTGTTTGATTTTCTTCTGGCTCGTTGCGCCCAAAAATACCTAAATGGGTGATGCGCTCGGGCGCCTCAAGGCGTATCGGCGGGCGCGAGTGGATTTCCGCAGCAAGCGGAACTCGCAAGGGATGATTCAATGTGGGGAAAACGATAGCCATGTATTTCTAGCGTTATGAATCTTGTAAATACATTATTTTACGTCAGACCGGCGCTGGGTATTCGACGGCGATTATTTCAAGCTCATCCAGACCCGATGGGGTATTTAACGTAACAACATCACCCTCTCTGGATTTGGTGAGTGCGCGTGCCACCGGTGAGACCCAACTAATTTTTCCATTCAAGGGATCGATCTCATCGATACCGACAATTCGTATTGTTTGCTCTACGCCCTGACGATTAAGGTACGTTACGGTCGCACCAAAAAACACTTGATCGCTGCCATGATGAATTGCGGGATCAACCACTTCGGCAAGATCCATACGTTTAGTTAAAAAACGAATACGTCGATCAATCTCACGTAAGCGACGTTTGCCATAAATGTAGTCGCCGTTTTCAGAACGGTCCCCGTTTGATGCGGCCCAGTGAACAATCTTCACCACCTCGGGCCGCTGATCATCAATCAAACTGAACAGCTCTTCGCGAATACGTTGATAACCCTGCGGCGTGATGTAGTTTTTAGCGCCCGCTGGAATCGGTGGCAGACCTTGGCCCAGATCGTCGTCATCATCGTCGCCAGACGATTCTTTGACAAAGGCCTTGTTCATTCGTCGCGCTCTTTCTTAACGCGTGCCGCTGTGCCCGATTGCAGTACGAAACTACCCGTACCCTCACCCAGCACTTCCGCCAGCCAAGGCATTGCCTGCTCTAAGGCGGCCTTTAAGGTCCAAGGAGGATTGATGATGAACATGCCACTGCTATACAGCCCCTGGCCTTCGACATAGCCTCTAACGGACAAATTGACATGTAACCAATCCGATGCTGCGCAGCGTTTGAGGCGTTCGGGTAGTTGCTGTGATTCGAGGCGGCCTAGCGCCGGATACCAAACCGCGAGCGTGCCGGTTGCAAATCGTTTTTGCGATTCTTCAATAGCAACCCGCACCTTGCGATAGTCATCTTTATCTTCATACGATGGATCGATCAGCACCAAACCTCTACGTGACGGCGGCGGTAATAAGGCTTTCAGACTCGCATAGCCATCGGCACGCTGAATCATCACGCGTTTGCCGCGAGTAGTTGCGTTAACACCGTTAGCCACTTGGTGCGCTTCGAGTTTGCGAAAATTATCTTGTAGCTGACGCACATCGGTGGGGTGCATCTCAAACAAGCGCAAGCGATCTTGCTCGCGCATGATGTGTTCAGCCAAAAAAGGCGATCCGGGGTAATGACGCAAGCGGCCAGAGGGATTAATTGCACGAATCTGATCCAGATACTCTGAGACCACGCTTGGAGCATCGTCCCTATCCCACAGTAGCCCTATACCGGATTCGGCTTCGCCGCTCTTACTGGCGTACTCGCCATCGAGCTGATAGGTGCCTGCGCCCGCATGGGTGTCGATCACCATGTACGGGGTTTCTTTTTGGTTCAGATACTGCAATAACTGGATTAAGACCATGTGCTTGAGCACATCGGCGTGGTTCC
>CANGFL010000160.1 GCA_947453015.1 Oxalobacteraceae bacterium
CGCGGCATTCAGAGTGAATCTAATATTTCAGATAACTATCTCGAGCGTATCTGCGAAAGTTATAGTCGCTTCTTTCATCAATATGAAAGTACGCCCCTGCTGATGGTTAATGCAGAAAATCTCAATCCGATTGAACGCAGCGAGGACTTTGATTTACTTATGAAACGTATCGCCGGAATGCGTGGCAAGCGAGAATTTTTCAGTCGCGGAGATTAGTTTTTATGACGATGTCCAGCGATGCAGGCGCAAAGCCAACGCGCAAGAAATCGACTATTTTGTCGCTCGCGAAAATGCGCGAAAACAATGAAAAAATCGTCATGCTTACCAGCTATGACGCAAGCTTTGCAGGTCTAATCGATGAGTGCGGTGTCGATATCATCTTGGTGGGTGATTCACTCGGCATGGTCATACAAGGTCGTGCTTCGACCTTGCCCGTCACAATGGAAGACATGACTTACCATACCGCCTGCGTCGCTCGCGGCGCACGTTATTCTATGGTGTTAGCCGATCTACCTTTTGCTTCCTACAGCACACCCGAGCAAGCAATGACACATGCTGCGCAACTTATGCGCGCGGGTGCAGAAATGGTCAAGCTCGAAGGTGGGCAATGGTTAGCTGAGACCGTACACCTTCTGGTTCAACAAGGTATACCGGTATGCGCTCACTTAGGCCTTACACCTCAAGCAGTTCATCAGTTAAGTGGATTTAGAGTACAAGGAAAAACTGCTGACTCGGCAGAACGCTTGATTAATGACGCCATCGCTTTAGAGCAAGCAGGCGCTTCATTATTGGTACTTGAGGCTATCCCCGCTGCTTTGGGAGCAAAGGTAACGCAGGCCGTAAAAATACCGACGATAGGCATAGGTGCTGGTATCGATTGCTCAGGTCAGGTGCTTGTGCTGCACGATATGTTGGGCGTATTCCAAGGACACCGCCCAAGATTTGTTAAAGATTTCATGCTAGGGCAAACATCGATACAAGCGGCCATTGTGGCCTATGTTCAGGGGGTTAAATCCAGACAGTTCCCCGGCGCAGAACACTGCTTTTAAGGTTTAAATATCAACAACGAAGCTTTATCCCATCTTGAAGTCGGTACCTAAAGTCGGTACCTAAAGTCGATACCTAAGGCCGATTTTTAGGCTGACTGATGTTCGTAACGCCCCAAGCTAATCGCTACTTGTTGCGATAACGATTCTATATCGCTCACAGCCAAACCTAAGTCCCGAACCAAACCATCTTCCAGGCTGTAGACCCAGCTATGCATAGTTAAATCCTGGCCACGCTCCCAGGCATCTTGAACTATCGTTGTCTGGCAAACATTAATCACCTGTTCGATCACATTCAGTTCACATAATCGATTACGTCGTTCTTGCACTGGCAAACTCGTCGGAAAAAAATGATCGTGCTTATGGTGAACGTCTTGCACATGCCGTAACCAATTATCAGCCAACCCTACGCGCCGTTTTTCCATGGCCGCATCAACCCCTGAACAACCATAGTGACCACAAACGATCACATGCTTAACCTTTAGCACATCGATCGCGAATTGCAAAACCGAAAGACTATTCAAGTCGGTATGCACCACTACATTAGCAATGTTTCTATGAACGAATAACTCACCTGGTTCAAGACCCACAATGGTATTGGCTGGAACACGACTATCAGAGCAGCCTATCCACAAAAACTCAGGCGATTGTTGCGACATCAGTTTGGAAAAAAAATCGGGGTCACGCGCAGTCATGGATGCCGCCCATTCCTTGTTGTTGGCAACAAGTTGGCGCAGAGCCTTATCGAATTTTCTATCGCTCATCACTGCCTTCCAAAAAACATTGTCCGCATTGTAACCCAGTCAATCTATCCAGCGAGCCAAGAAATAATTTTTACTTCAAACGAAATTATTTAAAAAAGACTTTTTATCGCGAACCAATTCAATCAATGTTAGTAAGGATCGAAATTTTACTAATAGTTTTTTTAATCTTTCTAAATTTTTCTAGACTCAGTATCACTTGACAGAAATTGATGGATCGCAAATTTATGAAAGGCGCCCCATCGATTCAATCAAGCAGGAAAGTACGACAGCAATTCAAGGCGTAATGTAAAGCAATTTAGACCGAAACCACAATAGTCATTTAATGGACGCAAAGGAGAACCCACATGTCAGCATACAACGTAGTTCGTCATTCCACAGTAGTGCCAACGAGCATCTACTCGGCTCCACGACGTCAGTATCAGCAAATTGTTCAGGACTATAACCCTTCACTAAAAGCTTTATGGACCTATATGAATCCAACAGGCGTTCCTTGTTTTAATTCAGATATGCTCGAAGAGTTGCATCACAGCGTGCATCAATTAGAACAACATAAAGGGATGCATTTTCATGAAAATCAATGGCAGCCTGTCGACTATTGCGTCATAGGCTCAAGACGCCCCAAAGTATTTAACTTGGGTGGAGATTTAGCATTATTTGTAGAGTTGATCAGAACGCGCGACCGTGAAGGCTTAATGAACTACGGCAAACTCTGCATCGAAGGACTCTATAAGCGAATTTGCGGCTACAACTCTTCCATAATAACAATCACCATGCTGCAGGGTGATGCTTTTGGGGGTGGCCTAGAATTTGCACTATCAAGTAATATCATTGTTGCGGAAAAAGGCTGTCGGCTTGGGTTTCCAGAAATTTTATTCAATCTTTTCCCTGGAATGGGTGCTTACACATTGCTCTACAGAAAAGTGGGGATGAAAATTACTGAAGAGCTGATTACCAGTGGTAATACTTACACTGCTGAAGATTTAGCAAAACTGGGAGTTGTTGACATACTCGTTCCACAGGGAGAAGCTGAAAAGTATGTGTTTGAATTAATGCAAAAACAAAAGAAGCATGTTAATTCTTCAAAATCTGTGTACGAATGTCGCCGCCATACTGATCCTATCCGGTACGAAGAGTTTGAAAAAATTATAACTACATGGGTAGATGCTGCACTCAGACTCAATGATCAGAACTTACACATCATGCGCAGACTGATTCATTCTCAACGTCACCAACAAGAACAGAAGTTGGCAGCTGCACGCAGCAGAACAGCTGAATCACAAATTTTGGTAGCAGCTTGACTGATTAATTGCTATGTCAGTGGCAAAGATACGACTGATTTATTTCAAGTCAGTCGTATCTTTTAAAAGTAAGATAGGAAAATCTTCAATAGCTTAATAGTCCATTATTTTTTCAAATAAGTAGAAATTCATTTTGATGCTATTGAGTAGCGCCGCCTGACTGATTTCATCCGTAAAGGATTGAAATAAATTCAGTAGCTTAATGACGTGGTCCTGATCTAGGTCCGCATGAGAGTCAAGAAAGCTAAACCCTTCCATGGAATTCCGATTCAAATTGGCTGCAAGTGAGCGAGCTGCTCGCCCACCATAAACCGAAGCCATAATTTCAAGCACATACATCATTCCAAAAATACAGACTGGATGCACATGTGAAGTAGAGTAATAATTAAATGCCAGCATGGCTTGCACCGGGGGCACTGCGGGTAATTCAGCAATAGGTGCTACATCCACTTCAAAGCTTTTTAAATCATTGAGCACCAACTGCTCGTGGCCCTTTTCTTCAATAATATGATCGTAAAGATAATTCACTATCTGCTGATTTTTATCTGCTGTGTGACCCGCAGCCAGAGCCATCAATGGGCAAAAATTGGAAACGATAGGATATAAAACCACAAGAAATTTGACATAGTCTTGCTGAGCAAGAGAGCCGGCCAGCATCGCTTGTACTTTTTTTGATTTCTCTATTTGTAGTTGACTTTGAGACGTTAGCAGATTTAATTTTTCAGAAAAATTCATAAATACTCCCTTACTTTTTACACTGGTTTTAAAATTTAATTGCAGACAATTGACTTATGTTGACTCCATTAGCTCCAATCGTTTTTGGCGATATTCTTCTAATTGCTCACATAACAAACTAAAGGCATGACTGAATTGCTGAATAATTTCTTCGGGGTAGGCTTCAAGATCAGCCTTCCCTAGCTTTTCCAATCGTCGACACATCATTTTTAAGGAAACTGCTCCGATACTCAGCGCAGAACCTTTAATTGAGTGAACGATATCGTTAACTTTTTCTTGGTTACCAGAGAGCAAGGCTTTTTCAAGAAAGCTTATTGATTTTTTATTTTCATATATAAATTCAACAATTAAATCATCTAAGAATATTCTGTCTTTACTCACATGCTCTAAATCGCTCAATGCTTGCATATTTAAGATAGGTTCATTGGCGCGAGTGAGAAGCAATTCATTCGAGTGCGACATATTTTTTAGCTTGGTCAATGGCGGGTGAATGGTATGAAATTGTTGGACAAGCCGATCTAGCGTTTCTAAAAACATGTCGATTTGAATGGGCTTGGCTAAAAATGCGTTAGCTCCTGCATCTAAACTTTCTTGTCTAGCTTCTGGCGTAGCGTTAGCTGAAAACATGATGATGGGTAAGTCAGCGGCATGACCGTGCATTAACCTATACAGCCTTGCAACGTCGGTCCCCGGAATGGTCGGCATATTCATGTCTAATATGATGGCGTCAAACGATTTCCGCTCCACTAAATCTAATGCCTCGTCTCCATCCTTTACCAAGGTGCAACGATGCCCCGCCCTTTCCAAAATTTTCTGTAAAACTTTTCGGTTCGTAGGATTATCTTCAGCGACAAGAATTTCATACCCTGACTGTTTCTCAGGAACGACAGCAGCCAGTTTTATTGCTGCGCCTTCCGATCGTAGTTGAGCAGGTTTCA
>CANGFL010000161.1 GCA_947453015.1 Oxalobacteraceae bacterium
CAAACAAAATTGCTATGTCTTCCAGCATTTTGTCTTTATACATATTCACACGATCATGTTCAGGCAACTGCCAAGTCAAACCTAATGCCATACCACGCGGCATGATGGTCACTTTGTGAACCGGGTCAGCCTTAGGCAAGAGTTTAGCAACGACAGCATGACCTGATTCGTGAAATGCTGTGTTACGACGCTCTTCTTCGCGCATAACGGCCGACTTACGTTCAGGCCCCATGACGATTTTGTCTTTTGCGTCTTCAAAATCTTGCATCTCAACTAAACGCTTGTTACGACGCGCAGCAAACAACGCTGACTCATTCACCAAATTAGCGAGATCAGCGCCAGAGAAACCCGGTGTTCCACGCGCCAGAACATCCGCTCTAACATCAGGAGCAATAGGTACCTTGCGCATGTGAACCATCAAGATCTGTTCACGACCACGAATATCTGGAAGACCCACAATCACTTGTCTGTCGAAACGACCCGGACGCAGCAAGGCTTTATCAAGCACGTCTGAACGGTTGGTCGCTGCAATCACGATCACACCCGCATTCGCTTCGAATCCATCCATCTCAACCAATAACTGATTAAGTGTTTGTTCGCGCTCGTCGTTACCACCGCCCATACCTGCACCACGGTGACGACCCACCGCATCAATCTCATCGATAAAGATGATGCAAGGTGAATGTTTTTTTGCATTCTCAAACATATCGCGCACACGCGATGCGCCCACACCCACAAACATCTCGACGAAATCGGATCCAGAAATAGTAAAGAAAGGTACTTTGGCTTCGCCAGCAATAGCTCGCGCCAACAAAGTTTTACCGGTACCCGGAGGGCCAACCATCAGCACACCACGCGGGATACGACCACCTAATTTTTGAAATTTGGTTGGGTCGCGCAAAAAATCGACCAGCTCAGAGACTTCTTCTTTCGCTTCGTCGCAACCTGCTACATCTGCGAAGGTGACAGCATTTTGATGTTCGTCGAGCATGCGTGCTTTGGATTTACCAAACGAGAACGCACCGCCTTTTCCGCCGCCCTGCATTTGACGCATAAAGAAAATCCACACACCGATCAACAACAGCATCGGGAACCACGAAATAAAAATCTGCGAAAGGAATGAAGGAGGCTCAGGTTGCTTAACGTCGAATTTCACGCCGTTGTTAACCAAGTCGCCAATCAAGCCGCGATCAAGATTGGTTGTCGTCGCTTTGATTTTTTTGCCATCATTGGTGATGGCGATGATCGTACGATCCTCAATCGTTGCTTCACGAATGCGCTGCGATTTCACTTCATCGAGGAAATCGGAGTAAGGAATGGGCGTTGCGCCACCGGCCAAACCACGTTCATCGAACTGTTTGAAGACGGTAAATAGCACCAAGGCAATCACAACCCAGATGGCAGCTTTAGAAAACATATTATTCACGAAGACTCCTTATTGCGGACCGGCAGTTGCGGTCTGGCGCGTAGTAAATAAATTCTACTCGCAATACCCCTGCCTTGCCAGTAAGGATATGGGGCTAAATCCCTGATTTTTCAAGGGTTGGGGAGCTGCTCGGCTCCAGAGTAAAAGCTCGCAAGCAAAGAACACCCATCGAGCGCCCGATTTAGCAGGCATAAAAGTATCAGGCGGGGTGGCGTAAGCCCTTCCCCAAAAGGAAGATTTCAGAGGATTTATCCCGGCTAGCCTTGGGTTTTTTGGAGCTGACCGTCTTAAATTGTTCCCGAAACTTCTCAACAATTTGCGTGTAACCACTGGCATTAAAGCATTTGACGAGCAGCGATCCAGACGGTTTCATGTGCTGACGTGCAAAATCTATTGCCAAATCGACCAAATCTTCGACCCGCGCCGCATCCGTGTCCGCAATCCCAGATAAGTTGGGTGCCATATCCGAAATCACTAGATCGACCCGCTGCCCCTGAAGTAGTGACTCCAATTGGATCAGCACCGACTCTTCACGGAAATCGCCCAAAATAAAATTCACATCGGCGATGGGCTCCATCTCCAGCATATCCAATCCAACAATCATGCCGTGGATACCGCCACCTTCCTTACCGGCTAGCTTGCGGCGCGCATATTGACTCCAGCTACCCGGCGCACACCCCAAATCCACAATGATCTGACCCGGCTTAATCAGCTTTTCATCCTCGTCGATTTCTTTGAGCTTATAGGCAGCCCGCGCTCGGTAGCCATCTTTTTGCGCCAGTTTTACGTAGGGGTCGTTGATATGGCCGTGCAGCCAATTCTTGTTTGCTTTGTTTTTTGCCATTCTCCAAGGATACATCCCTCAGGGTTTCACCGCACCCTGCGGACAAATTAAATCCCATCAGATTCTAAGTTCGAAAGAGTGGTATCACTGACTTACAATGGCGGTTTTGAAAGAGACCCATGCTAAAACTCACTTCTGCCCAACGCAGCGAACTGCGCTCCCAAGCCCACGGTCTGGACCCCGTCGTCATGATTGGCGATGGGGGACTCACACCTGCCGTCATGAAAGAAATCAGCGCCAGCCTGAATTCACATGGCCTGATCAAAGTCCGCGTACTAGGTGACGACCGTGAAGCCCGTCTGGGATTCTACGAAAGCATCTGCGCAGAACTTGGCGCCGCACCCGTTCAACACATTGGTAAATTATTAGTGTTGTACCGGCCTAAAAAAGAAGTCGTAAAAGAAGTTAAAGCGACTCGCGGCAAAGGCCTGCGTGAAGTGGTGATCGTCAAAACGAATCCGACAAAAAAGCCAACGATCAAAAAACTTATGGTCAAAGGCAATGAACGCATCACGGCCGGCGGCAATGTCAAACGCGCTAAAGTTCGTCAGACAAGTCAGAAGAAAAATTCGTTGGGAAGATAACAGCAAGCAGCCGTGTTACTTAGATTTCATAACAAGGCCAACGGCCAATAGGCTCTGAACCAGATAAATGGCGCTCGCCGCGCCATGTAGCATTCCAAATCGAGAGCGCATGGCATCATCCATGATGCCGCCTGACTGCGCAGCAATAGCACGCAGCTCTGCCATGTAAGGCTGCAAACCGAAATAACCAATCATCGTGCATAACAGCATGCAGATCACGAGCTTAATTTGCAGAACGCGTGTTGGATGTTCTGTTTGAGTCCAGATGATCGCTAACAGCAATGTGCCGCAAATCAGCGATATCCACGCCTCTGATTTAAAAAACAAACCAGCAAGAGTTCCCGCCTGTGCTCTATCTGTTAGCGTAGCAAAAAGCAAAGGTGCAACGACATAGCCAACGGTCCACAAGCTGCCCACCCAAAAGGTGACCAGTAAAACGCGCAACCGTGGAATCAGCGCTGCCAACATTGCGCTTAGATGTACTTAACCTCGATGATTTCATAAGAGCGCACGCCAGCGGGTGCCTGCACCTCAACTTCATCTCCGGCGTATTTACCGATCAGAGCACGCGCAATCGGCGAACTAATGGAAATTTTAGAAACTTTGAGATCAGCCTCATCGTCGCCCACAATTTGATAGGTAACGTTATCGCCACTCTCAAGATCTTGCAGAGTGACTGTCGATGCAAAAACCACGCGTCCTTCTGCATCAAGCAAGGTCGGGTCAATAATTTGTGCCGCAGAGAGTTTGCCTTCGAGCTCGGCAATACGGCCCTCGATAAAACTCTGACGTTCTTTGGCCGCATCGTATTCTGCGTTTTCTGAAAGATCGCCCTGTGCACGCGCCTCAGAAATGGCATTGATAACAGCGGGGCGCTCAACGTGTTTTAAACGCTGCAATTCATCTTTCAATAATTGCGCACCAAAGACGGTAATAGGGACTGAGCTCATAACGATTCCATTAGCAAGACTAAAAGCACAGAGGCTGCGGAAATACGCAGCCCCTCGAGGTTGAACTTTACGAGTTCAAGTTTAATACACTTTAATGAAGCGAAGCATGCATGCTTTGTAAATCATATACATGCAGCTCGTCCAAATGCGCCATACCTTCGACGGCAGCCTCTGCTCCGGCAATCGTCGTATAGGTCGTGACTCGAGCAGCCAATGCCGAGGTTCGTATGGTGCGTGAATCATGAATCGCAGTGCGTTTTTCTTCGACGGTATTAATCACCAGCGCGATTTCATTATTCTTAATCATATCGACCACGTGCGGTCTGCCTTCAGCGACTTTATTCACTGTTTCTACAGGTATGCCCGCAGCCGCAATAGCGGCGGCTGTACCCTTAGTCGCCACCACAGTAAATCCTATGGACACTAAGGCTTGCGCAACTTCTACAGCACGCGGCTTGTCACTGTTTTTCACCGACAGAAAAACTTTACCCGAGGTTGGCATGCGAATACTGGCGCCGAGTTGCGATTTGACGAAGGCTTCACCAAAGGTTTTGCCGACACCCATGACTTCGCCGGTCGACTTCATCTCTGGACCAAGAATCGTATCCACACCTGGGAATTTATTAAATGGGAACACCGCTTCTTTAACGCTGAAGTAAGGTGGCTCGACCTCGTTACCTATTCCTTGACTATCAAGCGATTGACCCACCATGCAACGTGCTGCGATTTTGGCTAATTGCAATCCGGTCGCTTTAGATACATAAGGTACGGTGCGTGATGCGCGCGGATTAACCTCGAGTACAAAGACCACATCTTGCATCTTGCCGTCAATTTCTTGCTGTTGTATCGCAAATTGCACATTCATCAAACCAACAACGTTCAAGCCCTTCGCCATCATGGCCGTTTGCTGCTTAAGTATTTCTATCGTTTCTTTAGACAGCGAATACGGCGGCACTGAACATGCCGAGTCACCCG
>CANGFL010000162.1 GCA_947453015.1 Oxalobacteraceae bacterium
ATGGTTATGCCTGGCGACAACGTGTCGATCACGGTCAAGCTGATCAACCCGATTGCGATGGAAGAAGGTCTGCGCTTTGCGATTCGCGAGGGTGGCCGTACCGTTGGTGCTGGCGTCGTCGCAAAAATCATGGACTAATCTGCTCTGCTAAAGCAGGGTGGTGAATAGAAATGCCGCGAGCGAGTACTCGCTCGCGGATCGCTCTTTTAAGGAAGCATGATGGAAAAGCAAAAAATCCGCATTCGTCTCAAGGCATTTGACTATCGTTTGATCGACCAGTCCGCCTTGGAGATCGTAGACACAGCTAAACGCACCGGCGCCGTGGTCAAGGGTCCTGTACCTCTGCCAACACGTATTCAGCGTTGGGACGTTCTGCGTTCACCACACGTGAATAAAACTTCACGTGATCAATTTGAAATTCGTACGCATCAGCGTCTGATGGACATCGTTGACCCGACCGACAAAACGGTTGATGCGTTGATGAAACTCGATCTGCCAGCTGGCGTCGACGTAGAAATCAAGTTGCAGTAATTAAAACGAAATTAGCTAGATGTGGTTGTTAACGTAATCATTGCGTTAACAGCTATCTCTGGCTATAATGTTCGGCTAATTTGCGAGTCGGCTAATTCAGTCGGCTCAGGTAGTACCAATATCAGCCCTGCCCAATCGTAGGCGGGAATGGAGAAAAAATGAACCAAGACCAAAACCAAGGCCGTGGCCTGGGCCTTCTTGGTCGCAAGGTTGGAATGATGCGCATCTTTACGGATGACGGCGACTCGATCCCGGTAACCGTACTAGATGTCTCAAACAACCGTGTGACGCAAATCAAAACGCCTGAAACAGACGGTTATGCTGCTGTTCAGGTTACTTTCGGCAAGCGTCGCGCCTCGCGCGTGAACAAAGCATCGGCTGGTCATCTGGCTAAAGCGGGTGCTGAAGCCGGTACAGTCCTCAAAGAATTTCGTGTGGAGTCAGCTAAAGCGGCCGAATTTAAGCCGGGCGACACCATTGCTGTGAGCATGTTCGAGGCTGGCCAAAAAGTCGATGTTCAAGGTGTCACGATTGGTAAGGGCTATGCCGGTACCATCAAGCGCCACAACTTCCGTTCCGGCCGTCAGACTCACGGTAACTCGCGCTCACATAATGTTCCGGGTTCTATCGGTATGGCGCAAGATCCTGGTCGCGTTTTCCCAGGTAAGCGCATGACTGGTCACATGGGTGATGTCACTCGCACAGTGCAGAATTTAGAAATCGCGCGTGTTGATGCTGATCGTCAGCTCATTCTCGTCAAGGGCGCAGTTCCTGGTGCAAAAAATGGTCAGGTCATCCTGATGCCGGCTGTCAAAGCCAAAGCAAAGAAGGGAGCCTAAGACATGGAACTCAAGCTCCTGAATGCACAAGGTCAAGCATCGTCTAATGTCGCTGCACCGGATACTATTTTCGGTCGTGATTACAACGAAGCGCTGATTCACCAAGTCGTGGTCGCCTATCAGGCGAATGCTCGCAGCGGTAATCGTAAGCAAAAAGATCGTGAAGAAGTTGCTCACACGACCAAAAAGCCATGGCGTCAAAAAGGTACGGGCCGCGCTCGTGCTGGTATGTCGTCATCGCCAATCTGGCGTGGAGGCGGTCGCACATTCCCGAATTCGCCAGACGAGAATTTCTCGCACAAAGTTAACAAGAAAATGTACCGCGCTGGAGTTTGCTCCATCTTGTCGCAGCTGGCACGCGATGGTCGTTTGTCTGTTATTGAAGAGTTCTCTGTTGAAGCGCCAAAAACAAAATTGTTAGCGCAGAAGCTCAAGACCATGGGATTAGATTCCGTTCTCGTGATCACTGATAGCTTGGATGAAAATCTGTTGCTGGCATCGCGCAATTTGGCCAACGTCCTGATTTGCGAGCCGCATCAAGCCGACCCCGTGTCGCTGGTGTTCTTTAAGAAAGTGCTGATCACTAAGCCTGCACTGGCGAAGATTGAGGAGATGCTGGCATGAGCGCAGTCATCAAACATAGCGAAGAGCGCCTGATGAAGGTGTTGCTGGCTCCGGTAATTTCAGAGAAGGCTACGTTTGTAGCGGAGAAAAATGAGCAGGTAGTTTTTCTCGTGACTCCAGACGCAACGAAGCTTGAAATCAAAGCAGCGGTAGAGATGCTCTTCAAAGTTCAAGTCGAGTCGGTACAGGTTGCAAATCGTGCGGGTAAAACAAAGCGTTCAGGTCGTTTCACTGGTCGTCGCAACAATACTCGCCGCGCATTTGTTTGCTTAAAGTCCGGTCAAGAAATCAACTTTACCGAGGAGGCTAAATAATGGCACTCGTTAAGTTAAAACCAACCTCGCCAGGCCGTCGTGGCATGGTCAAGGTGGTCAACCCTGATCTGCACAAGGGTCGCCCATTTGCAGGTTTGGTTGAGAAAAAATCGAAATCAGCTGGCCGTAACAACAACGGTCACATCACGACTCGTCACTTGGGTGGTGGTCATAAGCATCACTATCGCGTTGTTGATTTCCGTCGCAATAAGGATGGCATTCCAGCGAAGGTTGAGCGTCTTGAATATGACCCAAACCGTAGCGCGAACATTGCATTGCTTTGCTACGCGGATGGTGAGCGTCGTTACATCATCGCCAGCAAAGGTATGGCGGTTGGCGATCAATTGATGAGTGGTTCAGAAGCTCCGATTAAATCGGGCAACTGCCTTCCTATTCGTAATATTCCTGTCGGTACCACTATGCATTGCGTAGAGATGTTGCCAGGTAAAGGTGCTCAGATAGCGCGTACCGCTGGTGCTGGTGTCGTCTTAATGGCGCGTGAGGGAATTTACGCTCAGGTTCGTCTGCGTTCCGGTGAGGTTCGTCGTATTCACGTTGAGTGCCGTGCCACGATTGGTGAAGTAGGCAATGGCGAGCACAACCTGCGCAAGATTGGTAAAGCGGGTGCGATGCGTTGGCGCGGTGTCCGCCCAACAGTACGTGGTGTTGCCATGAATCCTATCGATCACCCGCATGGTGGTGGTGAGGGTCGTACAGCAGCAGGCCGGCACCCGGTTTCACCGTGGGGTCAACAGACTAAGGGCAAGAAGACGCGTCGCAACAAACGGACTACGTCAATGATTGTCTCGCGCCGTGGTAAGAAATAAGGGGTAACACATGGGACGTTCATTGAAAAAAGGGCCGTTTTGCGACGCCCACCTGCTTAAAAAAGTCGAGACAGCGCAAGCCGCTCGCGACAAAAAACCAATCAAGACATGGTCACGTCGCTCGACCATCATGCCGGATTTTATTGGCCTGACGATCGCCGTTCATAACGGCAAGCAGCACGTACCGGTTTATGTGTCCGAAAACATGGTTGGACATAAGCTCGGCGAATTTGCGTTGACCCGTACGTTTAAAGGTCACGCAGCTGACAAGAAGGCTAAGAAATAAGGTCAGATGATGGAAACTAAAGCTACCCTCCGCAGCGCGCGCTTGTCCGCCCAAAAAGGTCGACTCGTTGCCGACTTAATCCGTGGCAAGAAGATCGATCAGGCAATGAATATATTGACCTTCAGCCCAAAAAAAGGCGCAGTCATCATCAAGAAAGTGCTCGAGTCTGCAATTGCAAACGCTGAGCATAACGATGGTGCTGACATTGACGAACTGAAGGTTAAAACGATTTACGTAGAGAAAGGTGCTGTGCTTAAGCGCTTCACCGCTCGTGCTAAAGGTCGTGGCGATCGCATTTCCAAACAAACCTGTCACATATACGTGACAGTAGGTAATTAAGGGAGTCACGATGGGACAGAAGATTCATCCAACCGGCTTTCGTCTTGCCGTTACCCGTAATTGGGGTTCCCGCTGGTATGCAGGCAATAGCAATTTTGCCTCCATGCTCAAAGAGGATCTCGAAGTACGTGCCTTCCTTAAGAAAAAACTTAAGAACGCCTCCGTGGGTCGCGTGTTGATCGAGCGTCCTGCAAAGAACGCGCGCATTACGATTTTCAGCTCGCGTCCAGGTGTGGTGATTGGTAAGAAGGGTGAGGATATCGAAGTATTGAAATCCACCTTGGCCAAAATGATGGGCGTGCCAGTGCACGTCAACATCGAAGAAATTCGTAAGCCAGAAACAGATGCGCAGCTGATAGCTGATTCAATTGCTCAGCAACTTGAGAAGCGCATTATGTTCCGTCGCGCCATGAAACGCGCGATGCAAAATGCTATGCGCCTTGGTGCGCAAGGTATCAAAATTATGTCGTCGGGCCGTTTAAACGGAATCGAAATTGCGCGTACTGAGTGGTATCGCGAAGGCCGTGTGCCGCTGCATACACTTCGTGCTGACATCGACTACGGTTTTGGTGAAGCTGAAACTACGTACGGCATTATCGGTATCAAGGTTTGGGTTTACAAAGGCGATCGTTTAGCTAGTGGCGAGACGCCTGTAATCGAAGTGGCAGCGGATGACGAGCGCAAGCGCCGTGCTCCACGTCGTGACGATGGTAAACCTGCGGGTCGTAATACACGTGCCAAACGCACCGATGCTCCGGCGGGTGAGGCTGCTGCCGCACCAGCACCTGCTGCGGCCAAGCGTGTACGTGCAAAGAAGGCCGACGCTCCAGCAGCACCGGCTGATAAGGCGGGAGAATAATCATGCTGCAACCAGCACGTAGAAAATATCGTAAAGAACAAAAGGGACGTAACACGGGTATTTCGCATGAGCGTGGTACCGCGGTGTCTTTCGGTGAATTTGGCCTGAAGGCAGTCGGTCGTGGTCGTCTCACTGCGCGTCAAATCGAATCA
>CANGFL010000163.1 GCA_947453015.1 Oxalobacteraceae bacterium
ATGCGTTTGTTATTTCACCCTTATCTGCTTTCGGATCGTAAGTAATTTGCTGGCGATTTCCATAGCCGCCGTAACGATAACTATAATGACCTGAGCGCGGCGTGAAGTCATTAAACAATAATCCTTTTGCTGACAAGCCGGCTCTAGCTAAACGCTGCAACGATTCAGCAATATCTCCAGGGCGAGTTACTCCTGAGCGGGTGGCGAGAAAAATTGCGCCAGCATGTGTTCCTAATATCAAGCTATCGGCGACAGCCAGTAGAGGCGCAGCATCAATGACTATTACATCGTAGCGCGGCGCAACCAGTGATAAGCACAATGCCAATTCTGAGCGCAAAAGTAATTCAGAAGGATTAGCCGGCAAGTTCCCAGTCGATAAAAAATCTAGGTTATCTATTACGCTGGTTGCTAGGCAGCTGTTGAAGTCAGCCCCACTCAACACGTCCGACAAACCTCTTGTTCTTGCGCGACCAAAGTAGCGATGTAAATGTCCATCGCGCAAATCACCGTCAATGAGCAAGATTCGTTTGCCGCTTGCGGCCATCAGGCAAGCCAGATTGACTGAGACGAAGGATTTGCCCAAGCCTTCAGTTGGTCCCGTAATTAATACGATATTATTTCGGCATTGCGTTAGACAAAATTTCAATGCGCTACGAAAGTTACGCAAACTTTCAATCGCAGGATCGTTATTCGCAACCCGAGCTAGTACGGGAATCTGCTTTATATCGGAATTTTTCCCAGAGAACTGATACTGCTCTTTACTGTGCGGAATACTGGCATAGACAGGAAGTCCGAATAGTTTTTCAATTTGCGCCGGCTCAACTAGTGCTGTTTGTAATGAGCGCCGAATAAAGGCAGCCAACAAACCCAAAGAAATACCAAGAAAGATGGCAACTGCAATAATTCGTGGGCGGTTAGGCGTCACTGGCCGTTCGGGTCGTTCGGGTGCATCGACCATGTGCACATTACTGGTTTTACCTATGCTAATTAATTGCAGTTGCTGAGATGACGCTAACAGCGCTGAATACAACTCGTTATTCACTTTTACATCACGGGCAAGTCTTACCATTTCTTGCTCAAGCAAAGGTAGGCTTTTTAAGTGGGTACCGGCTTCTCGTAGCTCACGATTAACTTCGCTCAGCTGCTCATCTACCGCGATAATCGAGGGATGATGCGTGGTAAACCGAGTCAATAACTCACTACGCTTTTGCTCTAACTCTATACGCCGAGTTCGTGCTGCAGCGGATCGCTGTAGGCTCAACCGTCCTTCTTCACCAATATCAACCGTACCGTTGGTATTTCGAAATTGGTTATAGCGTAATTCAGCTTGCTCTAATTGTTGACGCAATTCTGGTAAGCGACGATTTAGGTAAGCCAGTGATTTATCGGCCTCTTCGGTGCGACGTGAACTGTTTTGGGTCATGTACTCATGGCCAATTTCAGTTAGCAATTGATAGATTTGATCTGCTTTCGCGCCTTTAAGTGTCGCCGATATCATGCCTGACGATTTACCTAGTTCATTTACGGTAAGGGATGTCTGAACGGATTCTATGATGGCTAATCGAGAGCTACGCGCCAGTTCAAATTCAACACCTGGAGCAGCGTAAATGTCTTCAACCAACAGCGAGATCTCCCCATCAGGAATGCTAATAGTTAAAGCTTGTCCAACTTGTCCTTGTTTTTTCAGGCCACTCTGGGATTCCATGAGTTGAAAGCTACCCTGTTCTAAGGCACGTATTTTGAAGGGGCGATTTTCAAATGATGGCGGTACTGAAAATTCACTAACGCTAATCGCTTCTTTACCCCAGGCGTAGCCACCCATGCTTTGTAATGCTGGAAAATAATTTACCGCACCAAACGTAGAAAATACTTTCCCAACGACGGGAAGTCGTTTGGGTTTAACTTCAATGTATAACTTCAGTCTATCGACAGCCCGCGCAATCACCTGACGCGATCGTAATAACTCAATCTCGGCGGCTGACGGTGTTTTGTAATCAATCATTGATCCGGCTTCACCGAGTATATTTTTTGGTTCACGCTGACCTTTTTCTTCTACGTGAACCAATAAATTACTTTCATACTGCGGAGTGGCAAGGTAAGCATATAAAACACCACACAGACTGACTAACAACGTAACGCAAATAATTAACCAACGCTGATGACTAATTAATTCAAGGTAGGAAGCAAGACTTTCCTCAGTATATTTTGCATAACTATGTGTGCTTTCAGATTGATGACCAACCTGGGTACTGAGCTGCGAATTCATGAATTTCCGATTTTAAAAATCAACTACATTGACTTACTAAGTATTCAACGACCCGGAGTACCCGCCATCACAGCACCTGGCAAAGCCCCGGGGATTAGAGCGCTGATGGTGCGATTCCAATTGGTTAGCGGAGTAGCGGCGACGTACACCACATCTTTAGGACTGAGCTCAAAACTTTCGGCAACGGCCAATGCACCGGGTGAATTTGCGTCTAACTGATATACCCGCGATTCGCTGCTACTGCGACGAATTACGTACACTTGACGTGCATCACCAGTAACTGGATTAATGCCGCCCGCTTCACCTAGGGCTTCGTTCAATGTTAGTCGCCCATTTCGCATGGGTAATGCTCGCGGGCCAGAAACTTCACCTGAGACGAATATTTTGTTTTCATCTCTCGCGAGTACGCGCAGCACATCGCCATTTTTTAACATGATGTCGGACGGGTTCAGCCCTCGCTGTACGAGTTGAGGCAGATTGATGGTAAAGGTCTTACCTTCTCGGCTTAAGGTAATTCGACTTTGATCCGCAGTGAGATTCATACCACCAGAACGATTGATAGCTTCAGTTAAGGTCATCGGTAAATCATTGATTGCCTGAACACCAGGTTGCTTAACCTCACCATCCACATACACGCGCTTGCTACGGTAAGCAAGCAATCGAACACTGAGTTTGGGTTGTCGTAAATAATGCGCTAATCGGGTGGTTAGCATCAAATGAATTTCTGACGATGTCAGCCCACTGACTTTTAGCTTGCCTGCATAGGGAAAATCAAGCATGCCGCTTTGGTCAACTTCAAAACCAGATTGCGGTTGCATGGGGCTACCAGCCACACCAGCTCCGCCTTGTATACCGAATGCCGGAGCCGGCAACATAGAGGCCGATAGTTCAGGATGGTCCCACACCACGATTTGTAAGACATCACCCGCTTCAACAACGTAGGGCTGAGGTTTGGATAGTAAAGAACTTAAATCGTCAGCAACCTGTCGATCCCGTAGTTCTTTCTCTTTGCGCACTAGCGCAGAGTTAATGCTAATAATCTCGGTGCGTGGATGATCATCATCAACAGCAACATCAGTACGACTCTTGGAAAACTGTATGCCGGGTGCGACCGATGCACAGCCTGCGATCGAAACAAGCAAGCTCACAAACACAACGCTATTTTTTATTGACATAGTCCTTTATCTCTCTGTGCATATTGGTCTGCGACAGAGCGACTGTAGGATGGGATGGCGCTTTATTCGTTGAGCTTTATCACACAGACAGGTGAGCTATATCGACACCCTTGTTTGATGCGCGCTAAACAGTTACTTGCTTATGAATACTTCATGCTTCACGTAATGTTTGCATGGGTGGTACAGAAAGTACATTTCGTAAACCAAACCAACCACCAGCGAATGCGCAAGCCATACCAGCGATTAGTCCGACACACCACAGCAAAGGGCTAACAGTCCATTCAAAATCGAATACCTGATGCGCGAGTAACCATCCAACTAAGCTGGCACCCGTGGCGGCTAAGCTGCCTGCGGCGCTACCAACGAATAAGCATTCAACCCACTGTGCTCGCGATAATTGACTTCGTGTCGCACCGAGTGCACGCAATAAACCAGACTCATGTGCGCGCTCATGCTGCGATACCAGCATGGCTGCGGCCAACACCATAACGCCAGCAGCTAAAGTAAAGATAAATAAAAATTCAACTGCTGCAATGACTTGATCGATGACCTGCTGCGCCTGAGCCACCATACTACCTACATCAACAATCGTTAAATTCGGATAATTTTTAACAAGCTGACTCACCAGAGATATCTGTGATGCCGGCAAATGAAATGCCGTCACCCACGTAGTCGGTAAGGTTTGAACGACATCAGGACTCACAATTACGAAAAAATTCACCCGCATGGAGCTCCAATCGAGCTTGCGAATACTGGTGATTTTTACATTGATCGCTTGACCCGCCACATCAAAACGCAACGTGTCACCCAACGTTAATCCCAACGTTTTGGCTAAGCCTTGCTCGACTGAAGCTTCACCTTGCGCAGTGGCGGCATCAAACCATTTTCCTTCGACGATGGCGTTATGCTCGGGCATGGAACTCATGCTTGAGAGATTAAATTCACGCTCAACTAAGCGCTGAGCGCGCTCATCTTGATAGCTATCACTTTGTATCTCTTTACCTGACACTTGTATCAAGCGACCCCGTATCATGGGCTGCAAACTCACATCGTTCACGCCACTGGCTATCAGGCGATCAGTCAGAGGCTGTTGTTGATCCGGCTGAATATTGATGATGAAGTGATTCGGCGCATCAGGCGGTGTTGATTTGCGCCACGCAGACAGTAAATCATCACGCACCAAGGTCAACAACAACAAGGCCATTAACCCCAGTGACAATGCCACGATTTGCAATGCACTCGCAGCGGGTCTGCGCTTCAACGATGTTTGGGCAAAACGCCAGGAGTGCCACTGCACGGGAATAGGCAGAATACGGAAG
>CANGFL010000164.1 GCA_947453015.1 Oxalobacteraceae bacterium
CTCACAGGCTTGGAAGCAAACCTTCGTTTCAATGGCAAAGAAAATATGGCGACGCGCGTGTTCGGTCGTCTCTCTGCTTGGCAGAACTGGATTTTTAATCGCCCCAATGCAGTCGGTGAGTTGGGTGCGCTCAAAGTATATGGCAGCGGTAACAAAGCTAAATTCGATTTCGAACGTGTGTAAAAAATTTATTTATCTTCTTAAGGAGCGGTCGTGAGTTCCATTAATTACAGTGAAAAAATTCCTAACAATGTGAACCTCTCTGAGGATCGGACATTGCAGCGTGCGTTGGAACATTGGCAGCCTAATTATCTGCAGTGGTGGCAGGATATGGGTCCCGATGGCTCGCACGGTTTTGATGTGTACTTGCGTACTGCGGTGAGCACGACGCCCGAAGGCTGGGCACACTTCGGTCATGTAAAAATGCCTGACTACCGTTGGGGTATTTTTCTAGCAGCACAAGATGAAAATCGTCAGGTGCATTTCGGTGAACATAAAGGCGAAGCGGCTTGGCAAGATGTGCCTGGTGAGCACCGCGCGAATTTGCGTCGCATTATCGTGACCCAAGGCGATACCGAGCCTGCGTCCGTTGAACAGCAGCGTCATCTCGGCTTAACTGCACCTTCACAATACGATTTACGTAATCTCTTTCAAATTAATGTCGAAGAGGGACGTCACTTGTGGGCAATGGTGTATTTGCTGCATAAATATTTCGGTCGTGATGGTCGCGAGGAAGCTGAAGCACTGTTGCATCGTAATTCAGGCGATCAAGATAACCCACGAATTTTGGAAGCCTTCAATGAAGAAACGCCAGACTGGCTTGCGTTTTATATGTTTACCTACTTCACCGATCGTGACGGTAAATTTCAATTATGTGCATTAGCAGAATCAGGCTTTGATCCGTTGGCGCGCACGTGCCGTTTTATGTTGACTGAAGAAGCACATCACATGTTTGTGGGTGAGTCAGGTATTTCGCGCACGATTCAACGTACCTGCCAAATCATGAAAGAGCATGGCATTGAAGATCCTGAACAAGTGCGCCAGCAAGGCGTGATTGATTTACCCACCCTGCAGCGTTATTTGAATTTCCACTTTAGTGTCACCATCGATTTGTTTGGTGCTGATCAGTCGTCGAATGCTGCGACTTTCTATAGCTCCGGTTTGAAAGGCCGCTACGAAGAAACTAAGCGTGATGATGATCACATGCTCAAGGGTGAGCACTACCGAATTCTTGAAGTTCAAAACGGCAAGCTAGTTGAAAAAGAAGTGCCGATGTTGAATTCATTGAATGAAGTTTTGCGTGACGATTACATTAAAGATTCTATTGCTGGTATTGGCCGCTGGAATAAAGTGATTGAAAAAGCAGGTTTGTCATTCCGCTTGCAAGCACCGCACAAAGCATTCAATCGTCACATTGGAAGTTTTGCGGGTATGCGTGTGTCACCTGATGGTCGTGTTATTTCTGAAGCTGAGTGGCAAGCGAATGTGCGTAGTTGGTTGCCAACCGAAGAAGATCGCGCCTATGTAGCATCGTTGATGGGACGTGTGATTGAGCCAGGTAAGATGGCCAACTGGATCGCACCTCCTCCAGTGGGTATCAATCGTCAGCCGATTGATTTCGACTACGTGCGCTTTAACTAAGCTAGATAAATCGAACGAGCGAAGTCGAATGAGCGCAAATGATGTCCAGGTGCTGATACGTCAGCACCTGATTGACCCTGAGGTTTGCATACGATGCAATACCTGTGAAGAGACCTGTCCGATTGATGCGATCACGCATGATGATCGCAACTATGTGGTTGATCCCGCGATTTGCAACGGCTGTAATGCCTGTGTGCCACCGTGTCCCACAGGTTCTATCGATCATTGGCGCATGATTCCTAAGGTCGCTGCTTACTCAGTGGCGGATCAACTAACGTGGGATGAACTCCCTGCGCAACAAGACATCCCCGAAGAATCGTTAGCGACTGCTGTAATTGAGGCGGCACCTCAACATAACGCCGCCGTCTCAGCGACATCATTAATAGCTCCTCATTCTGCAGAAAAACCGCAGTTGAATTTGTTTGATATTCGCCATCCGGTAATCGCTACTGTGACCGGAAATTATCGTTTGACCGATGCGCAAGCCGAGAGCGATGTTAGACATATTGTTTTAGATTTTGGGAATCAGATTTTCCCAGTGTTGGAAGGGCAATCTATCGGTGTGATTCCACCCGGTACCGATGCTTCAGGTAAGCCGCATTACTTGCGTATGTATTCAGTAGCGAGTGCACGTGATGGTGAACGTGCGGGTTACAACAATCTGGCATTGACAGTGAAGCGAGTCTTACTGGAAGAAGAGGGCAAGCAGATCAAAGGTGTGGCATCAAATTATCTGTGTGACCTGCAAAAAGGTGACAAGGTCCAAGTGACGGGTCCGTTTGGTGATCGCTTTTTAATGCCGAATCATTCTGGTTCTAACTTACTGATGATTTGTACGGGAACGGGTGCTGCTCCTATGCGCGCGATGACAGAATATCGCCGTCGTTTGCAGATGCATTCAAAGCCTGTCGATGGCAAATTAATGTTGTTCTTCGGTGCGCGTAGTCCTGCTGAACTTCCTTACTTTGGTCCGCTTCGCAAATTACCCGCCAGCTTTATTGAGCAACATCTGGCATTTTCTCGTGTCGATGGTGAGCCGCGTGTTTACGTGCAAGATAAATTACGTGAAGCTTACAAATCAGTCACCGAGTTATTACTAGGCGATACGTATATTTATATCTGCGGTTTAAAAGGTATGGAGGCGGGTGTAATGGAAGCGCTAAGTGATATGTGTCGCGCTGCGAATCTTGACTGGGCTCATATGCACGCAAGGATGGTGGCTGAAGGTCGCTTTCACGTAGAGACTTACTAATGGTTTTGCATAACCCCTAGTTATGTAGGGGTATGCTTCTCACTGCATTCACTATCGCTTTACCATGCTACGTGTCGCAGTAGCATAGCCTCGGATGGTTTTTTGACAAGCCTCCTGTCTGCTATTTCACCTCGACTACCTATAAAAATTAAACGAGAGAAGTGCGGTCTAATGAAAAAATGGCTTGTTTCACTTTTGCGCTGGTCGCTGCTTTCATTAACGCTGTGCACACAGGTTAATGCCATCACGCTAAAAAAATCAGATGTCGAAACCTACTTAGCTAACAAGTACATCGTCGGCGATATCAATCCCGATGTACCTGTCTGGCCTCTTTTTGTGCGTGAAGCCGCCGATGAAAATCAAAAACCGGTGTTGTTTGGTTATGCATTTGAATCGGTTGATTTTGAGCCTGTTCGTGGTTATGGCGGCAAACCTATCAATATCTTGGTGTGTATCGATACCAAAGGCTCATTTATAGAAGTGCGATTGCTGGATCATCGCGAACCCCTGTTTCGCTCCGAAGCGGGTATCGCGAAACTTTCAGGATTTGCTGCGCAATACACAGGGCTATCGATTCATCACGATATTCAAATTTACGACTTCAAAGCAAAGACAGCACGCGATGATAAATACGCGGCTCTGCATGGTGTTCAGGCCGGTACGGTTTCGGTGCGTGCAATTGATCGAACGATTATTCAATCTGCGACATCCGTAGCTCGTGCACACGTGGAAGCAGCAAAAAATGGAACCATCGTTGGTGAAGGAAATGCGATCGCGCTGAGTAAAGGCTCGCTGTATGACGCGCCTGTTAAGCCACTCAGCTGGGCGCAAATGCAAGGTCGTGGAATGATAGAGGCTATGTCGCTGACACGCGGCGAAATTGAAAAAGCATTTGTAGGCACAAAAGCAGCGGGTGCAGATAAACAAGCAGCGAATCAGCCTGACGAAGTCGCCATCAAGTTTCATATTGCGCTAATCAGCGTCCCATCGATAGGTCGTAATTTGCTTGATGATGAAGGTTGGCGTTTAGTTGGTGCGAATCGACGCGACGGTCAAGCCTTGATGATTAGCGAGAGTGGTCCGCTATCGAAGGTTTTGTATGAAAGCCAGCGTATCGCTGACGACATCCCCTTTGTTTTGCAACAGGATGGCAAAGCGATCAAGTTACGTTCTATGGCGTATGACAAGGGTTTGAAAGTACCGGGTTATCCGACAGCTACGCGTGCCCATTTTTTAATTGTCGATACGGCTACGCCACTTAATCCATCCAAGCCATTTGATCTGTCATTCAAATTAGGTCGTCGCTTTGGGTCGTTTCCGAATCAGTTTACCTACGTAGAATTTCCGTTGCCGTATGCATTTCATGGCTGGCGTGCGAGTGTTTCGGCGCTGCTCGATGCGGAGTGGGTTGATATTTGGTCTAAGCGTTGGATCGATATTGCCGTGCTGCTCTCTGGCTTGGTAATACTGAGCGTTGCCTTAATTCGTCAACGAGCAACATCCGCTAATGCTTCACGTTTGAGTGTGTTCCGCATTGCGTACTTATTGTTCACTTTAATTGTGATTGGTTGGATGTTTCAAGGTCAACTGAGTATCGTCAATATCACGGCGTCGTTAGACGCCATCTCTACCGGTAATGACTTGAGCTTTTTGTTGACGGATCCGATGACGGTGATTCTCTGGATCTTTGTCGCTATTACTTTGCTGGTGTGGGGACGTGGCACTTTTTGTGGCTGGCTATGTCCGTTCGGCGCCTTTCAGGAATTAGTGAGCGTAGTGGCTCAAAAGTTGGGTGTGAAACCACGACGCTTCCGTAGCGCAGTCGACGCTA
>CANGFL010000165.1 GCA_947453015.1 Oxalobacteraceae bacterium
CAAAGTGCCAATACCATGCGGCACCTTCAAACGCAAAATGATGGTCGGCAGTGAAATGGCCTTTCATTACGCGATACAAAACAACCGACAGCATAATCGCGCCCATGGTCACGTGAAAACCGTGAAAACCCGTCAGCATGAAAAAGGTGGAGCCGTAAATACCGGATGTCAGTTTCAAATTGAGTTCAGTGTACGCGTGATGGTATTCATACGCCTGGCAAGCCATAAAAACCGCGCCAAGCAGAATAGTCGCAGCCAACCAAAACGCTGTTTTGCTGCGGTCACCAACACGCAAGGCATGGTGAGAAATTGTCAGCGTCACTCCCGAAGTCAACAGCAATGCCGTGTTGATCGTTGGGATAGGGAACGGACCCATCGTTTCAAATTTATCGATCGTTCCTGCTGGGCCGGTGTTACCCCAGTTCGCTGCAAAATCAGGCCACAAAAATTTATGATCAAGATCGGCTAACCAAGGCATCGAAATCGTACGCGCATAAAACAAGGCTCCGAAAAATGCGCCGAAGAACATGACTTCGGAAAAAATAAACCAGCTCATGCTCCAGCGATACGAGGTATCGATACGAGCGTTGTATAGGCCACCCTCGGATTCGGCGATGGCATCACCAAACCAAAAATACAGCACAGTCAGCGCTGACAAAATTCCAATAAAGTTCAAAGGCTTACCAAACCCATAGCCATTGACCCAAGCTGACGCGCCGGCCATAGTCACCAGCAGTGCGGTGCCCATCAGTACTGGCCATTTGGAAGGACCTGGTACGAAGTAATACGGCGCTTGACCTTGTTGAGTGCTCATCGACTTCCCCTGATTACAGTGTTCAAAAAATTACTTATGTTGCAGGACCGATTTATTAATTTTTTTCAGCCTACTTTGCTACCACTATCTTTACTAACGTCAGCAGCGCCAACACAAACAATACCGCTGCAATGACTCCCGCAATAACGACGTGCAGGGGGTTTAACTTTTGCGTGTCTTCCTCGAACCCACTTTTCTTGCGTACACCGAAAAATGACCACAGTACCGCTTTCGCTGTTGCACCGAATGACATCTTGCGCTGCGTTGCTTGCTTCAAATCATCCACTGCTATCGCCTCTTAGCTCGCCTTGCCCTTGGCACCCACTTCAAAGAAGGTGTACGACAAAGTAATCGTCTTCACATTCTTTGGTAACGCGGGGTCAATATAAAAACTGACCGGCATTTGCCTAACTTCATTCGGCGCCAGCGTTTGCTGTTTGAAACAAAAACATTCCAGCTTACGAAAATGCGCTGCAGCTTCTTGCGGAGCATAGCTAGGAATCGCTTGCGCTTCCATTGCCCTGCTCTGCGTGTTTACCACCTCATACACCACCTGAGCCATCTCACCAGGGTGTACCTGAATGCTACTCACCTGTGGCTTAAACCGCCAGGGGCCGGTGGTATTCGCATCGAATTCCACCGTAATTGTTCTGCTACTGTCTACCTGCGTATTCGCAGGTTTCACATTCACTGTTTCCTGCACCGCGAGAACATTAATACCCGTTAGCTCGCAAATCTTTTTGTACAAGGGCACCAGTGAGTAACCAAAACCAAACATCACCAGAACGACGACTGCCAGCTTGCCCAACATGCGCACATTACGCCGTTGGCGACGCTGGCCAGGCGCCTCTTCAGTTGCCGTCATAAATCAACGCAGCAGTGAATGTTTAAGGATTACGCCCACAAAAAAAACGACCGCCACTGACAACAGGATCAACGCTGTGCGCAGGTTACGTGAATTACCTGAATTACTTGAATTGCTTTGCTCAGACATAAAAATCCTTACGGCGAATACTGCTCATAAACGACACCGGCAGCACACGCTGCCGGAATCCATGATTACTTAACCGTCGGTGGTGTTTCAAACGTATGGAATGGTGCAGGACTAGGAACAGTCCACTCCAAACCTTCCGCGCCATCCCATGGCTTGTCCGCCGCTTTTTCACCGCCACGAATCGATGGCAGGACCACGAAGAACAAGAAATAAACCTGCGACAGTCCAAATCCAAATGCGCCGATTGAGGCAATCATGTTGAAGTCGGTGAACTGAGCTGCGTAGTCAGCATAGCGACGTGGCATACCTGCTAAGCCCAAGAAGTGCATAGGGAAGAAGGTAACGTTGAAAGTGATTAATGAAGCCCAGAAATGGATCTGGCCGCGTGTTTCGTTGTACATGAAACCTGTCCACTTTGGACCCCAGTAGTAGAAACCGGCGAACAGTGCAAACAAGGAACCTGCAACCAACACATAGTGGAAGTGCGCCACCACGTAATACGTATCTTGCAGCTGAATATCAACCGGTGTAATCGCGCAGATCAAGCCAGTGAAACCGCCCATCGTGAACACAAAAATAAAACCAACGGCCCACAACATCGGTGTTTCAAAGGTCATTGAACCTTGCCACATTGTTGCGATCCAATTGAACACTTTCACGCCTGTTGGCACAGCGATCAGCATAGTCGCGTACATAAAGAACAGCTGACTTGTCACCGGCATACCGGTGGCGAACATGTGGTGCGCCCAAACGATGAACGACAAAATCGCGATGGATGATGTTGCATACACCATCGACTCGTAACCAAACAGCGGCTTACGAGCGAACGCTGGAATGATCTGCGAAACGATACCGAACGCAGGCAAAATCATGATGTACACCTCAGGGTGACCGAAGAACCAGAAAATATGCTGGTACATCACAGGGTCACCGCCGCCGGCAGCATTGAAGAACGACGTACCGAAATGGCGATCTGTCAGTGTCATCGTGATCGCGCCAGCCAACACCGGCATTACCGCGATCAACAGATAAGCAGTGATCAACCATGTCCAAGCAAACATTGGCATCTTCATCAACGTCATGCCAGGAGCGCGCATATTCAAAATCGTTGTAACGATATTGATCGAACCCATGATGGACGAAGCACCCATGATGTGCATGGCGAAAATACCCATGTCCATACCGATACCCATCTGCGTGCTCAACGGTGCGTACAGGGTCCAACCTGCTGCGGTCGCGCCGCCAGGCATCAGGAACGAAGACACCAGCAAAATAGCTGCAGGTGGCAACAACCAGAATGAGAAGTTATTCATCCGGGCAAAGGCCATATCTGCCGCGCCGATCTGGAGTGGAATCATCCAGTTAGCAAAACCAACGAAAGCCGGCATGATCGCGCCAAACACCATGATCAAACCGTGCATAGTGGTCAACTGGTTGAAAAACTCAGGCTGAAACAACTGCAAGCCTGGTTTAAACAACTCAGCACGAATTCCCAGTGCAAGCACGCCGCCTGTTAGCAGCATGCAGAAAGAAAACCAAA
Organism: Oxalobacteraceae bacterium; assembly: GCA_947453015.1. GTDB lineage: Bacteria > Pseudomonadota > Gammaproteobacteria > Burkholderiales > Burkholderiaceae_D > Pernthalerella. Next base: position 3,349 of record CANGFL010000165.1, read on the forward strand.
GATACAGCGTACCGATATCTTTGTGATTGGTTGCGTACAACCAGCGACGCCATCCATGCGGATGATGATCGTCGTGCGCGTGATCGTCAGCGTGACCGTGGGCGTGATCCATTGTGCTCATCTGTTTCTCCTGATTTCTCGATTACTTACGCGCAGCCAGCACTTCGGCTGGTTGAACAATATTGTCGGACGCTTTGTTATTCCAGCTATTCCGGGTGTAGGTAATAACAGCAGCTATTTCGGTGTCGGACAAGGTCGCTTTCCATGAAGGCATAGCGTTTTTACCGTTCAACAAAATCGCGATCTGTCCTTCTTGCATACCATTGACCACTTGCGATCCGTCCAGCGCAGGGAATGCACCTGGAACACCTTTACCTGTGGCCTGATGACAGGCTACGCAATTCGCTGCATATACTTTTTCACCACGCGCAGTTAAGTCTGCGACGGTCCATGTTTTGGTTGGATCATCAGCGTTGGATGCCATGGCCTTCTTCTTCTCAACCACCCATGCTGCGTAATCCTGCTCGCTAACGACATTCACCACGATAGGCATGAACGCGTGCTCTTTACCGCACAATTCATAGCAGTTGCCACGGAAAGTGCCAATTTTTTCTGCTTTAAACCAAGTGTCACGAACAAAACCAGGGATCGCATCTTGTTTCACGCCGAATGCCGGCACGCCCCAAGCATGAATTACGTCATTGGCGGTAGTTACGATACGGATTTTTTTATTCACTGGAACGACTAAAGGATTGTCGACTTCCAACAGATAGTTTTCGCCTTTCGGTGCTTCGCCGCGAATTTGTTCACGCGGTGTCGCCAGCGCAGAAAGGAATGCGACGCCTTCGCCTTCGCCTTTGAGGTAGTCGTAACCCCATTTCCACTGCATGCCCGTGGCTTTAATCGTGATGTCAGCGTTGGATGTGTCCTTCATCGCCACCACTGTTTTTGTGGCAGGCAAAGCCATCAACACAACGATCACGAATGGCACAACGGTCCAAGCGATCTCTACGGTGGTACTTTCATGAAAATTCGCTGCTTTGTAACCCAGCGATTTACGGTGCTTAAGTATGGAGTAAAACATCACGCCAAACACAGCAATAAAAATCGCTACGCAGATGACGATCATCCATACATGAAGCTCGTAGATGTCGGCAGCTATCGCAGTCACTGGCGTCTGAAAGTTCAGTTCATGTACTGCCGGTCCACCCGCCATGTCGTTAACTGCAAACGAAGAACCAGACATTAAAAGTCCAGTTGCTACTAGGAGCGAGGAAAGGAGGCGTTTCGCGTGTTTCATAAGGTCCTCAAAAGCCTGATTGAAATTCTGTTTTTAAATAATGTTCAAA
>CANGFL010000166.1 GCA_947453015.1 Oxalobacteraceae bacterium
ATACGCCTGAGTGCCCATGGAGTCTGTATGGCCCAAAGCCACTACGACCTGAACAACGCCGTCCATTAAGCGCGCAGCAAGTAAATCCAGCCTTTGCTTGCCTTCAATTTTTAGAGCGGCTTTATCAAAATCAAAGAGCGTTTCCGTATCAAAGCTAATTTTTTCTGAGGCTTCTTGTGTGCTTGTTGAATCCATCGCTTGCTCCGGAACCACATCGGTTTCTGTTGGCGATGTAGCTAGTTGTTCTGGCGCTTCTGCTGGCGAAACAACGGGTAACGCCTTTGCCATGACGCCATCACAGCCCACTAAATTTGCCAACGCGGGAGTCCAGATACCTGCGCGCCAACATTCGCCTGCTCCACCTCGAACGGCATTTCCAGCAGAGTCGGTCAAATAAGCACCGCTGTTGCTGGTATCGGAAGAGAGATTGACGGCGTCATCTGCCGATGCAATCGATAGCGATAAAGTAATCAGTATCAGAAAGATATTTGAACGCTGGCCCATGGGTATGTCTCCTTGCTGTAAGAGTGCTGAGCGAAATTGCAATTCGCCTAGTCTGACAGTCGTAAGCAGGAGTGTTTTGGTGCTAATCAAACGGCGGATAGGGGGTTCGTAATCCTGCTGCGGGACATGCTAGTTTTAGTTGCGGCTAGTCTTCTTTAAGAGGGGTCCGCGTGGTAAAATTTCGTGTTCAGAAAAGAGCAGTTGCGACTGCTCAATATCGCTAGTGAAACCATACGATTTTCCTTGTGTTTTCACGAAATAGTCCGTTCAAATTTCTTAAATTATCAGCCTGCCAATGGATCAGTTCGCCAAAGAGACCATCCCGATTTCCCTCGAAGAAGAGATGCGCAAGAGTTATCTCGATTACGCCATGAGCGTAATCGTAGGTCGCGCATTACCTGATGTGAGGGATGGACTCAAGCCTGTACATCGTCGCGTGTTGTTCGCGATGCATGAAACTAACAATGTTTGGAATCGCCCCTACGTCAAATGCGCGCGTGTCGTGGGTGAGGTCATGGGTAAGTATCACCCGCACGGCGATCAGGCGATTTACGACACGCTAGTGCGTATGGCGCAGGATTTTTCCTTGCGCTACACGCTAGTGGATGGACAGGGAAATTTCGGATCGATTGATGGTGATAATGCCGCTGCGATGCGTTACACCGAATGTCGACTGGATAAAATTGCTAGTGAGTTACTGGCCGATATCGATAAAGATACCGTCGATTTTGTTCCCAACTACGATGGTAAAGAAAAAGAACCATCCGTATTACCTACGCGCATACCGAATCTCTTAATCAACGGTTCATCGGGTATTGCTGTGGGTATGGCAACGAATATCCCGCCACACAACATTACTGAAGTCATCAATGGTGCTTTGCATGTATTGCAGACACCTCAGTGCACCGTCGATGAATTGATAGAAATTATTCCTGCGCCTGATTTCCCTACGGCGGGAATTATCTACGGCGTGTCGGGTGTGCGTGATGGTTATCGCACTGGTCGTGGTCGTGTGGTGATGCGTGCTCGTACGCATTTCGAAGAATTGCGTGATAACCGCTCCTCAATCATCGTTGATGAGTTGCCCTATCAGGTTAATAAAAAATCTTTGCTTGAGCGTATAGCTGAGATTGTTCGCGATAAAAAATTAGACGGTATTTCTGATATTCGCGATGAGTCTGACAAATCAGGCATGCGCGTAGTTATCGAATTAAAACGCGGTGAAGTTGCAGAAGTTGTTTTAAACAATCTGTACAAGCAGACTCAACTGCAAGACACCTTTGGTATGAACATGGTGGCATTGGTTGATGGCCAGCCTAAGCTGTTGAACTTGAAGCAGATGTTGGAATGCTTCTTGTCGCATAGACGTGAAGTCGTCACGCGCCGTACGGTTTTTGAATTACGTAAAGCGCGTGATCGTGGCCATGTGTTGGAAGGTCTGGCTGTAGCGCTGGCGAACATTGATGAATTCATCGCGCTGATTAAAGCTGCTCCAACTCCGCCAGTAGCTAAAGCTGAATTGATGGCGCGTTCGTGGGATTCATCGCTTGTGCGTGAAATGCTCGCGCGTACAGGAGCAGAAAACGCCGGTGGCATTGAATCCTTCCGCCCTGAAAATCTGCCACGTCATTATGGTTTGCAATCCGATGGCATGTACAAATTATCGGATGATCAGGCGCAGGAAATTTTGCAGATGCGTCTGCAACGGTTAACCGGCCTTGAGCAAGACAAGATTGTTAACGAATACAAAGAGGTGATGGAGCAGATCGCTGATCTGTTAGACATTCTGGGTCGTCCAGAGCGTGTGACCACCATCATTAGCGATGAGCTAATCGCTGCTCGCAACGAATACGGTGAGGGTAATAAAGACAAACGTCGCTCGACCATAGAAATCAACGCGACTGATCTGGGCACAGAAGATTTGATTACGCCTCAGGATATGGTGGTAACGCTTTCGCATTCGGGTTACATGAAATCGCAACCTTTGTCGGAGTACCGTGCGCAAAAACGCGGCGGTCGTGGCAAACAGGCAGCGGGCACTAAAGATGACGACTGGATCGAGCAGCTCTTTATTGCGAATACCCATGATTACATTCTTTGCTTCTCAAATCGTGGTCGCATGTACTGGCTCAAAGTATGGGAAGTGCCGCAGGGTTCACGTACATCACGTGGTAAGCCGATTGTGAATATGTTCCCGCTGCAAGAAGGCGAGAAAGTCACTGTGGTGTTGCCATTGTTTGGTGAGGACAGCAAATTCCCTGAAGATCGTTACGTATTCATGGCGACATCGCATGGTGTTGTGAAAAAAACGTCGTTGTCAGATTTCAGCAATCCTCGTAAGGCTGGCATTATTGCCGTTGATTTGGATGACGGTGATTTCTTAATCGGTGCCTCGCTGACGAATGGTGGCAACGATGTGATGTTGTTCTCAGATGCGGGTAAAGCGGTTCGTTTTGATGAAAGCGATGTGCGTCCTATGGGTCGTACAGCGCGTGGTGTGCGCGGTATGAATCTCGACGAAGGTCAACTCGTCATTGCGATGTTGGTAGCGCAGACTGAGCAGCAATCGGTGTTAACAGCGACTGAAAATGGTTACGGCAAACGTACGCCGATAACGGAATACACGCGCCATGGTCGTGGCACCAAAGGTATGATCGCGATTCAGACGAGCGAGCGTAATGGCAAAGTCGTGGCGGCTACGTTGGTTGAGTCGACCGATGAGATCATGATGATTACGACCGGAGGTGTGTTGATTCGCACACGAGTATCTGAAATTCGTGAAATGGGTCGTGCTACACAAGGCGTAACCCTGATTGCAGTTGAAGATGGAACGCGTTTATCCGGGCTTCAGCGTATTGCAGAGACTGATGCAGAAGACGTAGTTTCAGATGACGCGGTTTCGGACGATGCAGTTTCGGGTGAGGATGACGCAGGCTGATCTGCGTATCCTCGGCGCCTGTTGGCGATAGTTGACGATACCTTTCGGCGATGAAAAAAACAAAGGCAACCAGCCATGAGTGATGACAAACTCAAACCTTTGCGTGAACAGATTGATGCTCTGGATGCGCAATTACTGACCCTGCTCAATGAGCGCGCAAAAGTCGCTCAGCAGGTAGGTCACGTTAAAGCAGAAACGAATGCGCCGGTGTTTAGGCCTGAGCGCGAAGCTCAGGTCTTGGCGCGTGTAGCCCAGAACAATCCCGGGCCGCTGCATTCCTCCGATTTGCAATCCATTTTTCGTGAAGTGATGTCGGCATGCCGTGCACTTGAAAATCGCGTCACGGTTGCATTTCTTGGGCCAGTGGGTACCTACAGCGAACAAGCGGTGTGGCAGCAATTTGGTCAGGCAGTGACTGAATTGCCTTGTATCTCGATCGATGAAGTTTTTCGATCGGTAGAAGCAGGTACAGCAGAATTCGGTGTGGTACCGGTAGAAAATTCTACCGAAGGCACTATCAATCGAACACTCGATTTATTGTTGCAAACAACCTTGACCATCAGCGGTGAAGTCGCTTTGCCAGTGCATCATAGTTTGATGACACGCACGGGCACTATGGAAGGTATCAAGCGGATTTGTGCTCATTCACAGGCTTTAGCTCAATGCCAATCATGGTTGAATGAACACTACCCATCAATTGAACGCCAAGCGGTTGCTTCGAATGGTGAAGCAGCAAAAATTGCGGCTGACGATCACAGTGCTGCTGCTATCGCCGGTGAAATGGCTGCGAAGCGTTACGGTCTATCGATTGTTCATGCGCACATCCAAGATGATCCTCACAATCGCACGCGGTTTGTGGTGATTGGTCGTTTAACTCCTTCAGCATGCGGGAAAGATCAGACGTCTATCGTTTTATCAGTACCGAATAAACCCGGTGCTGTGTATGAATTACTCGCGCCACTGGCTAAACATGGCGTGTCGATGACGCGTTTTGAATCACGTCCGGCGAGAACAGGTCGATGGGATTATTACTTCTATGTTGATATCCAGGGTCATGCCAATGATCCGACGGTATCGAAGGCCTTAGCCGAGTTGCAGATACAAGCGGCTTTTTTTAAGGTGTTGGGTTCGTACCCGCACGCTTCCTGATTTTTTCTTATTACTTATGAATTTCGGTCCTGATTACGTCCGTGCGATCGCCCCTTATCAGG
>CANGFL010000167.1 GCA_947453015.1 Oxalobacteraceae bacterium
CTAGAGGCGCGAGTGGCCGAACTTGAATCTCGCCTGAAGTCCTAAACCCGTGGGACTGGCGGTACTCCGTAGCCGTGCGCTCGCTGGACTCGCAGCGCCGGCTGTTACGGTCGAGGTTCATCTCGCCAATGGACTACCCGCCTTCACTATTGTTGGCCTAGCTGAAGCGGAAGTTCGCGAATCCCGAGATCGCGTAAGAGCCGCTATTGATAACAGTGGCTTCGATTTTCCCGCTGGCAGGGTAACCGTTAATCTCGCCCCGGCGGATCTGCCCAAAGAATCGGGACGCTTCGATCTACCCATCGCGCTGGGTATTTTAGCCGCCTCAGGACAGTTACCTTCGAGTGAACTCGATCGCTATGAATTTGCTGGCGAACTCTCCCTCTCAGGCGCATTGCGTCCGGTACGCGCCTCACTGGCGATGAGCTACGCCATTCATCAACTAGGGGATTCACAACGTGCTTTTATCCTGCCCAAAGCTAACGCGGCCGAAGCCGCTTTAGTTGGCGACGCAAAAATCTATCCTGCCGAATCGCTGCTACAAGTCTGCGCACATTTCGCTAGCAATGATCCCTCGGCACGACTAACACGCACGCTGCCTGCGACGACTAAATCGACCGGTCACTACCCGGATTTTTCGGATGTAAAAGGTCAGCATTTGGCACGACGCGCTATGGAAATTGCGGCGGCCGGAGGGCACAGTGCACTCATGGTCGGTCCACCGGGCGCAGGCAAGTCCATGCTGGCCAATCGCTTACCGGGATTACTGCCTCCTATGAATGATGCGGAATCACTGGAAACGGCGGCAGTGCAATCACTCGGCGGCAGCTTCAATGTTGATCACTGGGGGCGACGCCCATTTCGAGCGCCGCATCACACAGCGTCAGCGGTCGCGTTGGTGGGCGGTGGCGGTCAGCCGCGCCCCGGAGAAATTTCGCTCGCTAATCATGGCGTTCTGTTTTTAGACGAACTGCCTGAATTTGATCGTAAAGTATTAGAAGTGCTGCGCGAGCCTTTGGAATCGGGCCACATCACCATTTCGCGCGCTGCACGGCAATCCGTTTTTCCGTGTCATTTTCAATTGATCGCAGCCATGAATCCTTGTCCCTGTGGCTATTTAGGTGACACCCGCAAAAGTTGTCGCTGCACTCCCGAAAGCATCGCGCGCTACCAAGGAAAAATCTCTGGCCCCCTACTCGATCGTATCGACATGTTGGTCTCGGTGGCGGCTTTATCAACCGACGAAATTTTGCGTTCTGAAATCAGCGAATCTTCCGCTGCGATCGCGGATCGCGTGACGACTGCGCGTGCACGACAACACGCGCGCCAACAAAAAAATAATGCGGCTTTATCGGTGAAAGAAATTGAAAGCTTATGTGTGCCAGAAGCTGATGCCGAAAACCTTTTGCGTGCGGCCATGAATAAATTACAGTGGTCGGCCCGTGCCTATCATCGAGTCTTGAAGCTGGCTCGCACTATCGCTGACCTGGCCCACACCGAGCACATCAGCTCTGCGCATATCGCCGAAGCCATTCAATACCGACGCGCATTAAGCACGCAGAGCTAGAGAGATGCGTGCCGGCGCGAACCTGCACGCTGCTGTTACTATTCACGCCATGTTTCCAAATAAATTCTTTTTGATCGGGCTTGTTGCGGCAATTTTTATCGCGAGTACAGGCTGCAGTCCGAATTTCAACTGGCGCGAAGTACAAGGCACCGACCCCGCGTATACCGTGCTGCTACCCGCGAAACCGAGCAGCCACTCACGCACTGTCGATCTGGATGGCTTGCACGTCACCATGACGATGACCGCCGCAGAAACTGACGACGTTAATTTTGCTGTGGCCAGTATCAAAGTCGATGATGAATCACAACGCTATGCCGCGCTGCTCGCCATGCAAAAAGCGATGCTGCTAAATATTCGTGGCGACGTCGCACAACAAAAAGTGATCACGCTAAAAGACGGAACGACGATGACGGAAATTCATGCCACTGGAAAAACATCCTCAGGCAGTCAGCTCAGTTTATTCGCGCGCTTTGGTGAACATGGGCAGGATATTTTTCAAGTTGTCGCTTTAGGACCATCGGACAAACTCACTAGCGAAATCGCCGATACCTTTCTCTCGTCGTTTACTCCCCACTAATGTCGCACGCTAGTCATTATTTGGAAGGTAAGGCGGGCTTACGCGTCGTTTTAATTTTTGCGGCGGCTTACTTTCTTTCGTACGCGTTTCGAGCGATCAATGCGGTGATTGCGCCAGACCTGGTTGCTGATCTGCAGTTGTCCAATGCTGATCTGGGTTTGCTCTCTTCTGCTTACTTCCTAGGTTTTGCAAGTCTTCAGCTTCCACTTGGTTTGTGGCTCGATAAATATGGCCCACGTCGCACCGAGTCTGCGCTGCTACTTTTTGCTGCTGCAGGTGTTGCCCTATTCGCCAGTAGCTCAACTCTCACCGATTTATGGATAGGTCGCGCACTGATCGGGGTTGGTGTATCGGCCTGCTTAATGGCGCCGCTAAAAGCCTATCGCAGTTGGTATGCACCTGAACGACAAAGTCAGCTATCGAGTTGGATGCTGGTGTTCGGAACTGCAGGTGCGCTCTGCACCACCGTACCGGTTGCTGCTGCACTGCCATTGATAGGATGGCGCGGTGTGTTCTGGATAATGTGTGCGTTGGTAGTCATTGCGGCGACTTTATTATTCTTTCGACTGCGCGACGTCGAACACGATCGTATGCACCAGACCGTGATGCAAAGTCATGCGAGCGATGCGCTGTCGTATCGGCAAATTTTTACGCATCCGTATTTTCGACGCATGGCTTTATTAGGTGGCGTGCATCAAGGCGGTTTCATGGCGGTTCAAACCTTGTGGGCTGGGCCGTGGATGATGCGCGTGCTGGGTCTATCGGCAACGCAAACGTCGCAAGCACTGTTTGCATTTAATTTTTGTCTGATGCTGTCGTATGTATTTTTGTCGTGGTGGGCGCCAAAGCATGTGTCGTATGGCGAAAAGCCCGGTTGGCCAGCATTAACTGTGGTGGGTTGGGGCATCGGTTTATCCATCGCCCTGCAAGTGACTATGCTGTTGCTACCTTATTCGTGGGCATGGCTGCTCTGGATACCGTTTTCATTGTTAGTCACCGTATCGACGCTGGCACAAACCCATGTCAGCCTATCTTTTCCCTCCACCCAAGTAGGGCAAGTCAATAGCGCATACAACTTGTCGTTATTCATCGGTGCGTTTAGCGTTCAATGGGGATTAGGCTTATTAATTGATTTGTTTGTTGCGAATGGTTGGGATTATTCCCCGGCGATGCGTATGGCCTGGGCGGTTTATTTGATCGTGCAATTGTTTGCGCTGGTCCGCTTTGTGAGCAGCAAAGCGAAATTCGACCCTAACGATAAAGCGCTCGCTCCTTAATTGGTGATAGGGTGAGCTTTAATGATGTGGCTAATGATGTAGCTCGCGCACGACTATTTTTATATGAAACATGGAACGTTCTTGAACAATGTCGCATTGATTTGTGATTTTGCAGTACGACCAAGGCGTTTACATAGTATTGGAATCCATCCCATTTTTCGATTGCGACTTTTATGCTGATCACCTTTAAATCAAAAGCTGCTGCTGACCTGTTGATGTACAAGACTCACGCCAAGCCTTTACTTGATACGCTGGCCAAAAACGTAGATCAAGGCATCATTACTGCCGAAGACATGGCCGCAGCCATCGCAGCGCTGGAAAATGAAATCGCTCTCAACAAACGCCAACCTGCAATTGATCAGGACGACAGCAAAGATTCTTACGGCGACGATCTCGAATCCGGTAAACAAGTCAGCATTAGCGCGCGCGCTTTTCCATTGCTCGAAATGATGCGCTCAGCGCAGAAAGAAAATACCTTTGTTATGTGGGGAGTGTGATGCCTGAGATGCGATCACTGATGCTGAAAATGCGCGATGGCACTGACATACATTGCATGGATTATTTTCCTGCAAGCCCCGCGCATTCAGCCATCGTGTTCATGCACGGCTTAGGCGAACACAGCGGGCGCTATGCACATCTTGCTGCTTTTTTTTGCGAGCGCGGTTTCGCGGTGCGCACCTACGATCATCGCGGTCACGGGAAATCATCGGGCAAGCGCGGTGACATACCTCATCAAGACAGCTTACTCGATGATGCACAACAGATCATTCAAGACTGGCAGGCTACCTGCCCATCTTCGGTAAAACGACAGCTATTGCTCGGGCATAGCATGGGTGGCTTGTACGCTGCGAAATTCGCCTTATGCAAAATGTGCGAGCTACATGGTTTGATTTTGTCAGCGCCCGCGCTCGCGATTTACATGAATTTTGTTGAGCGATCATTACTGAAAGTACTAAGCTCAGTTGCGCCAGCACTCACTCTGTCGAACGGATTAAAAACCAAGTATTTATCGCACGATCCTAGGGTTGTTGCTTCTTATCTCGCCGACGCGTTGGTACACGATCGTATCAGCGCACGATTACTCAACTCCATGCTCACCACCATGCACGATGTTTTTTCTCACGCAAGCTCACTTGATCTACCGACGCTGTTGCTAGTAGCGGGGCAAGACAAGCTAGTTGATTCAACCGGCAGCTTACAATTTGCAGACGCCAGTACAGAGAACTA